>CAZKER010000022.1:0-6423 GCA_964551845.1 uncultured Cyanobium sp. | reverse complement strand
CGTTGGTGGGTTTGCTCCTCGTCGGTTGTGCTGCCAAACCGGCAGCACGGCAGCCGCTGGTGGTGCAGACCGAGACCATCGGTGAGGCCAGCTTCAGCCCGTCGATCGAGGTGATCAGCCAGCTCAGCTCCACCAGTGATGTGGCCCTTCGCCCCGAGGTTGATGGGCGAGTGGTGAAAATTCTGGCGACCCAGGGCCAGCGGGTGAAGGCGGGGCAGCCGATCCTGGTGCTCGACAACGTGCAGCAATCGGCAAGCCTGGATGCCAGCAAGGCCGAGGCCCGCAAGGATCGGGCTAACGCGGAGCGCTACATCTTCTTGAACGAGCAGGGAGCGGTATCCACCAAGGATCGCGACTACTACGTGACCCAGGCGATCCAAAGCCGCGACCAGGTGCGTGCCAACGCTGCCACCTTGGGATACAAATTTGTGACGGCGCCGATCAGTGGCGAGATCGGCGATCTCGACACGGTGAAGTTGGGTGATTACGTGCGCCAGGGGCAGGCGATCACCGGCATTGTCGACAACTCAAGCCTTTGGACCCTGATGGATGTGCCTGCCACTCGGTCATCGCAGGTGGCGCTTGGCCAGACCGTGCAACTGGTTACCCAGGGCAACCCTCCCCTGTCCGCTACTGGAAAGGTGGTGTTTATTTCTCCGTACTACGGCGTGAGCGGCAGTAGCTCCTCGCCAAACACAGTGCTGGTCAAGGCTTCCTTTCCTAACGCTACAGGTCAGCTCAAAACAGGTCAGTACGTGCGCAATCGGATTATTACCGGCAACACCCGCCAGCTCTCGGTGCCGGTGCAGGCCGTGATGATGCAGGCCCAGCAGCCTTTTGTTTATCGGGTGTTGCAACTCAGCCAGGTGCTCGCCAAGATCCGCGCCTCCACCGAGATTCCTGAGGCACAGAAGCAGAAGCTTGAAGCCCTGCCGCCTACCACTCCGATCGTGGTGCAAACCCCAGTGCAGCTGGGGGCTTTGGAGGGCAATCGCTACCCGCTGGTCTCTGGCTTGCAAAAAGGGGAGCAAATTGTGGTTTCCAATACGGCGCTGTTGCGTACCGGCATGCCGGTGAAACTGTCGGATGGAAGCAACTGAGAAAGATATGTCACTCTCCGATAATTTCATCAAACGGCCAGTACTTACAACCGTTTGCAGTATTCTGATCGTGCTGATGGGGATCATTGCGATCCCCGGTCTGCCAATTGAAAACCTGCCAAATATTGCGCCACCGCTCATTCAGGTGACGAGTAATTACGGTGGTGCTAATTCCATTGTAACGGAACAGGCCGTTACTAATCCGCTCGAGCAGCAGATCAACGGCGTGCCGGGTGCTGCCTACATTTCGTCAACCAGCTCAAACACTGGTCAGAGCATCATTCAGGTTTTCTTCAACGAAGACACAGATATCAATATCAATCAGGTGAACGTGCAAAACCGCGTTTCCCTAGCCATGCCTCAGTTGCCCCAGCAGGTCTCGGCAACGGGGGTGTCGGTGATGCAGAGCACCCCATCGATTCTGCTTGCCTATCAGGTCACCTCGACCCAGGGACAGTTTGATGCGCCTTACATCAATGGCCTCATTTATGAGCAGCTCTATTACGAGCTGGAACGGGTTCCTGGCGTTGCCCAGGTGAACATGCTGGGGGGCAGCAACCCGGCCTTCTGGCTGTTTGTTGATCCAAGCAAGCTGACGGCCAACCAGCTGACGGCCGATCAGATCGTCAATGCTGTCAAGAGTCAGAACAGCGTTGCGATTGGTGGTCTGATAGGTGGTCCACCAGCCGGAGGAGATCAGCTGTTCGCCTACCCGATTCTGGTGAGCGACAACGGCAACCTGATGTCGGTTGAGCAGCTCAACGATCTGATAGTGGGCAAGTCACCCCAAGGCAACTTGCTGCGGCTCCGGGATGTGGGCCAGGCCACCTATGGCTTCAACACTTTCGCCCAGCAGGCGGTGAGTGTGGAGGGCTACCCAGCGATCACCGTGGCGGTGTTCCAGACCCCCGAGAGCAACGCTCTGGATGTGTCGGAAGCGGTTGTGGCGGTGATGGACCAGTTCGCCCAGACGGTGCCTGAGGGGATCACCGTGAAGCAGATATACAACATCGGTCAATTTATTGAGTCTGCAGTTGAAGGGGTAACGGATGCCCTTGGCCTGGCAATTGTGCTGGTGCTGGTGATCCTATTTCTGTTTCTGCAGAACTGGCGCGCCACGGTGGTGCCGAGTCTGGCGATCCCGATCTCACTTATCGGCACTTTCGCCTTCATCAAGGCTTTTGGATTTTCAATTAACCAGCTCACCTTGCTTGGCCTAGTGCTTGCTACTGGCCTGGTGGTTGATGACGCGATTGTGGTGATCGAGGCAGTTTCTAAGAATATTGAGAGCGGCATGAGTCCGCGTAAGGCGGCGATGGCCTGTATGGGCGAGCTGATTGGTGCTCTGATCGCCACATCTCTAGTGCTGATGGCGGTATTTGTCCCGGTGGCATTTTACCCCGGCGGCATTGGCATCATTTACAAGCAATTTGCACTCACGATCGCCTTTTCGATTGCTATTTCAACCTTCAATGCCCTCACCTTCTCGCCAATGATGTCGGCCCTGATTCTCAGGTCTGAACATCCACCTAAGCCGCGGGGCTGGGGCTGGACCATCGGCGGTGTGCTGGTGGGCCTGGCGTTTGGCAAATTCAGCGCCGCTTCTTTTGGAGTAGGTGCTTATGTCTTCGGGATTGTGGTGTTCGGTTTGGCTGGCAGCCGGCTGGCCTGGATTTTTGAGCACTTCAATAGGTTTTTTGAGTGGTTGCAGAGCAGTTACGCCCACTTGCTTGAGGTGCTGATCCGTAGGCGTAAATACGTTGTTGCTGGCCTCGCTGGCGGCATTGTGCTCACCGCTCTTGCCTTCTCGGCCCTGCCCTCGGCTTTCATCCCTGAGGAAGACCAGGGCTATGGGGTGGGAATTTTCCAGCTACAGAATGGGGCTTCCCTCAGCTTGACCCAGAAGACTGGTCTTGAGGTGGCCAAAATTCTCAAGGAAGAGCCAGATATCACTGCCGCTTCGGTGGTGAGCGGTTATGGCTTCAATGGTTCTAGCCCTGATCAAGGAGTGTTCTTCTTCGGCCTCAAGCCCCTTGAAGAGCGCAGTGGTGCCGATCAGAAAGCTCCAGCAATCGTGGCGCGACTAAACACCAAACTTTCCAAGATTAGTAGTGGCCTCGCCGTGGCAGCCCAGCCGCCGGCGATTCCTGGCTTCTCGGCCCAGGGTGGTTTCTACTTCCAGTTCAATGATTTGAGTAATGGTGCATACAGCTTCAACCAGCTTGATGCCCTGGCTCAGAAGCTTGTAGCCGCAGGAACAGCATCTGGCCAGTTTTCAACCCTTTATACCCAGTTCATTCCCAGCGCCCCAGCATTTGGTCTCAAGATCGATCGCTCGATTGTGGGTGCGCTGAACATCGATTTCCAGCAGGCAATGCAGACAATTGCAGTGCTTGCTGGTGGAAACTATTCAGGGCTTACTTATGAAAATGGCCAGGTGCGCAATATCTACGTGCAATCTGAGGCCTCAGGTCGCAGCACTCTTGAGGATGTACTCAGCTACTACGTGCGCAACCGCGACAACAAGCTAGTACAGGTCAGTGAATTTGCCTCGTCCGAGCTCACTAGTGCTCCTCCGGTGATCAGTCACTTTAACCTCTATCGCACAATTTTGATACAGGGTGCTGAGGCTGTTGGCAAGAGTTCTGGTCAGGCTTTGGCGGCAATTCAGCAGATTTTCAAGCAACTTGATTTCAACAACATTGGCTACGCCTTCACCGGTCTGGCTGCCCTGCAGCTATCGGCGGGAAGTGCAAGCGTGCTGGTGTTTGGTTTGGGAATCTTAATTGTCTATTTGGTGCTCTCTGCCCAATACGAGAGCTATGTCACCCCTGTCATCATTTTGATGACGGTGCCCTTAGCCATGCTTGGGGCCCTGGTGTTTTTGGCGCTCCGCTCCATCGATCTAAACATCTATGCCCAGGTGGGTCTGGTTACGTTGATCGGCTTGGCAGCCAAGAACGGCATCCTGATTGTGGAGGTAGCCGAGCAGCACGTTGGCGCGGGCATGGGCTATACGGAAGCGGCGATTTTGGCGGCCGAATCTCGTATGCGCCCAATTTTGATGACTGCGATCGCTTCGCTGGCGGGATTCCTGCCCCTAGTGGTGGCCACCACCGCCGGAGCAAACAGCCAGCAGTCATTGGGCACGGTGATTTTTGGCGGTCTGCTGGTGGCCACAGTTCTTTCACTTGGAGTTGTGCCGCCCTTCTATGTGGTGATCAAGCAGCTGGAGGAGCGCTGGTTCGGCCGCGAGGTTTCCGTCTGACAAGCGTCCTTGATGCTGTATCAATCCACCTTCGGTCCCTCAGGGCGGAGGCTCATTGTCATCATTGGCTGGAAGCTGAATGGCGCCGACGTGGCGATAGACCCATGCCCCTAGGAGAATTTCCAGGAACAATGTTGCTGCCGTTAGGAAGACTGCCGATTTCAGGGCAGCGCGATAGCTGAGGCGTCGTTGGATAGCGGCTTAAGACGATCCCGGCCGCAGCTACTCCGTCCAGCAGGACCCACTTCAATTGTTTCCAGCTCATTTGAACAGCCAGCCCTTGAAGCAACGCGTCAGGAATGGCATCACCCAATAGGTGAGGAGCAGCACCGTGATCCCCATGTTGGCCAAGACGCGGAGAATCCAGGGCCAGGAGGCCAGCAGAGCGCTCACATGGGGGCTCACCAGTAGGGAAATTCCCACCACCCCAATCCACACCAGGATGGCTTGTTTGTAACGCTTTGGAGCGGCGTGAGTTGGTTGTCCAGGCAACTGGAACCACGGCTCCAGACCGGTGAGCACTCTGATGGATTCCGGCTCGCGAATAAACGGCTTCACGCGCTCGATCCAGTCCTTTCGGATCTCCGATTGCATCCAGGTCTCCAGATGCGGGCAGGTGTCGAACTCGAGCACGATCACGTGATCAGACGACACGCCAAGTTCGGGGCGCAGGATGTGGGCGCCGAGGTAACCGTCGAAGTTGCGAGCGTCTGCGGCAATGCCCTTGAGCCACTCTTCGTAGCCCGGTTCGCGCCCAGGGCGGACGTGATGGGTGATCACGGCCGTGACGTGAACGCTGGGATCCGTGTCACTGGTCATGGTGATCTTCTGTAGCCAGCTGGTTTCCGCAGTTAGCTGGTTTTCGGAGGTAAAGCAGGAGCCCCCTGCTTGATTCAGGTGATCACCGTTGGCTGCTCCATGCCGGTGCGGGTGCGTATTTCGGCCAACTGATCGATGGCTGTGATCAGCTCGCCCAGGGCCCTTTGGGGATCCTGGCTGAGGTCGCCGCTGGGGGGCACATAGCTCTCGAGATACACCCGTAGGGTTGCCCCCTGGGTGCCAGTGCCCGATAGGCGCAGCACTACCCGGCTGCCGTCATCGAGCAGCAGGCGCAGGCCCTGGCCGCTGGTGAGGGAGCCATCCACCGGGTCGGTGTAGGCGAAGTCGTCGGCGGTAGCGACGCTGCGGCCGGCGAAGGCCTGGCCCACCAAAGCGGGCTGCATGGTCTTGACCCGCGCGTAGAGGTCGTGGGCGGCTTCGGAGGGGATCGCCTCATAGTCGTGGCGGGAGTAGTAGTGCCGGCCGAAACGGCTCCAGTGCTCGGCCATGATCCTGCTCACCGGCTCACGCCGCCTGGCCAATATTTGCAGCCAGAAAAGCACCGCCCAGAGGCCGTCCTTTTCGCGGATGTGGTTGCTGCCGGTGCCGAAGCTCTCCTCGCCGCAGAGGGTAATCCGACCGGCATCAAGCAGGTTGCCAAAGAATTTCCAGCCCGTCGGCGTTTCGTAGCAGGCCAGCCCTAGTTCCTTGGCCACTACATCGGCGGCGGCGCTGGTGGGCATCGAGCGGGCTACGCCGGCTAGGCCATCGGCGTAGCCCGGTGCCAGGGTGGCGTTGGCGGTGAGCACCGCCAGGCTGTCGCTTGGGTTCACGAAGCAGCGCGCCCCCAGCACCATGTTGCGGTCGCCGTCGCCATCGCAGGCGGCACCGAATTTGTAGGCATCGCTGCCCATCAGCAACTCGGCCAGGTCGTGGGCGTAGGTGAGGTTGGGATCGGGGTGGCCGCCCCCGAAATCCTCTAGTGGGATGCCGTTGCGCACCGTGCCCGCAGGTGCCCCCAGGATTTCCTCGAAAATGCGGGTGGCATAGGGGCCGGTCACCGCGTGCATGGCATCGAAGGCTATGGGGAAGTCTCCCCGCAGCAGATCGCCGATCTGGTCGAAGTCGAACAGACGTTGCATCAGCGCTACGTAGTCGTCGACGCCATCGATGACCTCAACTTGCAGGTCGCCGATGCTGCTGTGCCCTGGCGTTGAGAGGTCGGGATCGCTGCCG
>CAZKER010000021.1:0-1841 GCA_964551845.1 uncultured Cyanobium sp. | reverse complement strand
CCCTGGAGTGAGGCGGGCTGCACCATCTGGGTCAAAACCGGTCACCTGCCGAGCAGCCTGAGGCCCGATGGCTCAGACGCGTGAATCCGGAGTCTCCAGGAAGGCTGGTTCTTCAGGGCTCGGGACCAGGGAAAGCAAGGCCTTTGCGGTGTCGGAAGAGGTCAAAACGAGCGATTAAGGAGACGCATCACAGGCTTGGCACTGTGCCCCGGATGGCATGGGCCCGCCCTGTCAGGCTGATCGAGCCGCTGCCGGATGGCTGCAGGCGGGCTTGCAGCAGCTCACCGAAGCGGGTACGTTCCTCTTCGCTCATAGCCGCGAGGGCCTGACCGGCGCTCGGCCCCCCGAGGACGGTGTTCCAGAGGTCGTCGAAGTCGGTGTAAGTGCGCTCTACCGTGATCACTCTGGTGTAGATGTCGCCCAGACCAGCGGTGACCCAGAGATCGCTCAGCGCTTCAAGGCGGGAGGAGCCGACACTGGGCGGCATGGGAATAGACCTGCCGACAGCGGCCAGGGTTTCATTCACGCTCTGGTAGGGGAAGCCCCCACCCTCCATATCCCAGGCATAGGCGGCCACGGTTCCACCGGGTGCCACTACCCGTGCCATTTCGGCGACACCCTGCACCGGTTCCGGTACGAAGAAGATCACCAACGGCATGACCGCAAGATTGAACACGTCGTCTGGGAACGGCAGGGCCATGGCGTCGGCGTTCACAAAGTCCACGCTCTGCAGCAGTGAATGCTGCCGGGCATAGGCGAGTTGCGCCTCCGACGGGTCGATGCCAACGAGTGCGAGGGGTTTGTTCTGCTCGGCGATCAGTTGCGTGAAGGCACCATTGCCACAGCCCACATCCAGCCAGCGCTGGCCCTCGTTCGGGGCGATCCAGTCGAGAAATTCCTGGCCGGCGAGGCGACTCCAGACCCCCATGAAGCGGTCGTAGCCGGCCCCGTCGGTGAAGCGGATGGGTTCACTGGTCATGGCCATCGGGTGCCAAGGGCTTCAAGGCTGCAGTTCGCTCACGCTGGCACTTCGAGGTCGCCGCCGGTGCCTCACCTTGCCAAGGCCAGGCTGACCGCCATAGGTTGGAAGGGAGCGGCTGGTCCGGCCAGGTGGCCTGGCCTGAAGTGCGGCGAACTAGAACAAGGCCCGGAGCGCTGGCCCCGGGCATTGGCCTGCTCAGCCGTAGTGCCTTCCAAGGGGGCCCGGTGTTCAACACAAGGCTTCGGCCTGGCTTTCATTCCAGCCAAGGCCCCGCATACGGGTGGTTTGCCCCAGTTCGCTGGCGAGCAACATGCCAGCGCCGCCATCACGAATGGATTGAGGCCTTCCTTGTGCAACACCAGCAACTAGTGGCCTGAACCTCAGCGCTGCAGCAGCCAGCGCAGCAGCGACAGGCCGATGATTAGCCCGATGCCGGTGTTCCAGAGCCAGGACGGACGCTCGGCCAACCGCTGTAACCAAGGTGGCAGCTGATCACGCCACTGCTCCATCGCCAGCACCGCCAGCAGCAGCAGGACCAAGGGGATGCCGATGGCCAAAACGAGTTCGCGAAGCATCGGCACCTCGCTGGCCGCCGCGACTGCAGCTGCGCGTCCACGGGCACTGGATACCAACGCTCCGCCGGAAACAAGGATCCTGGCCAGGCCTGCACTGGCGCCGCATCGTGAGGCTCAATCCCTATGGCTGAAGTACAGCGGCCGGGTGCTGCCGGGGTATGAACGGAGCTATAACCGCGGCAGCGCGATGACTGCTCCTTGTTTGTGCCATCTTCACAAACTCATCGTAATTTCTAACGTAATCGTTCGCGTCATAAGCTTCGGACGCAAACACAAGGAGCACG
>CAZKER010000020.1:0-1572 GCA_964551845.1 uncultured Cyanobium sp. | reverse complement strand
ACGGCGTGCTCAGCCTGATGGAGGTGCGCGAGGCGGTGTTCGCCTGGCTGGAGCGGAGCGAGCAGCCGCCCGCAGCGACCCAGAAATTAATCAATGAGCTGGGTTGGCGCGATTACTGGCAGCGGCTCTGGCGCCAGCTCGGCGATGGCATCTGGGACGACCGCGAGCCGCTCAAAACCGGTCATCCCCCTGAGAGCTACGTCGCCGTGCTGCCGGCCGACCTGCTGGAGGCCCGCACCGGGCTGGCCTGCATCGATGGTTTCGTGCAGGAGCTGGAGGCCACCGGCTGGCTGCACAACCACGCCCGGATGTGGCTGGCCAGTTACGTGGTGCACTGGCGCCGGGTGCGCTGGCAGGCCGGCGCCCGCTGGTTTCTGCAGCACCTGCTCGACGGCGACCCGGCCAGCAACAATCTCAGCTGGCAGTGGGTGGCCAGCAGTTTCAGCAGCAAGCCCTACCTGTTTAACCGGGAAAATCTGGAGCGTTTCAGCGGAGGGCGCTACTGCTGCGCCTGCGCCGCCGCCACAGACGGCACTTGCCCTTTTGAGGGCAGCTACGAGCAGCTGCAGGCTGATCTGCTGGGCGTGCTTCCTGATGTAGGGGAGCAGTCATGTTGAAGCCCGTGCTCTGGATTCATGGCGAGGCCCTGGGGCCGGCTAATCCCGCCTTGGTGGCCTATCCGGAGGCGCCGGCGGTGTTTGTATTTGATCGAGAGCTGATCGCCCAGGCAGGCTTGAGCCTCAAGCGCCTGGGCTTTCTCTACGAGTGCCTGCTGGAGTTGCCGGTGACCCTGCGCCACGGTGATGTGGTCGAGGAGGTGCTGGCCTTCGCCCGCCGCCATGGGGCCGATGGCGTGGTGACCAGTGCAGCGGTGGATCCGCGCTTCGCCGCCCTGCGGGAGCGGATCGCCGCCGAGCTGCCGCTGCAGGTGCTGGAGCCGGAGCCGTTCGTCGAGCTGCCGGAGCCGCTGGATCTGCGTCGCTTCAGTCGCTACTGGCGCCGGGCTGAGCCGGTGCTGTGGGCGCGGGCTGGAGGAGCCGCTCCTCCTGCTCCAGCACGGCGTTGGGATCGCTGAGCAGGTCGGGCTCCTCCAGCAGCGGATAGGGCTCGGGCTTGATCTCGCCGGCGTTGCGGGGGGGCTCCACCCAGGTGAAGCTGCTGCGGGGTGAGCGCTGGCGGCAGAGGGCTTCGCTCTGCTGCCGCAGGGCGCGGCGCACATCCGCGCGGGCCACGGCCTGGAAGAACTCCTGGCGCGGGGCCAGGCCTGAGCTGAATGGCGCCGTGCCGTTGCCGTTGAACAGCCGGGCCGCATCAACGCTCCAGCGGGGCTTGCAACGGCCGATCTGGCGGGTGTCGGTGTCGAGCCAGATGTGCAGGCCGTAGCCATCGGGTTGGCTTACCACCGCCAGCGCGTCGTGGGGCGCCACGCGCTGCAGGGGGTAGATCGCCCAGCTCGGGTGGCGGTGGGCCGGCACGCAGGCGCTCAGTAAGGCGGTGCCGATCACGCAGACAAGCGTGCTGGGCAGGGCAAGTCTTCTCCCTACTGGGATCACTACTGGTCTCCCATGGCGG
>CAZKER010000019.1:0-2378 GCA_964551845.1 uncultured Cyanobium sp. | reverse complement strand
TAACCCGGTGCATCACGCTGCCACCTTCATGGCTGGCAGGCCGGCGAAGTAGATCGCATCCGGCGTGTGGCCGTCAAATGCCCGGTGCGGTCTTCGCGTGTTGTAAAACGCCAGGTATGCGCCCAACTGGGCCTTCGCCTCGCCCACGCTGTCATAGGCTTTCAGGTACACCTCCTCGTACTTCACGCTTCGCCACAACCGTTCGACGAACACGTTGTCGCGCCAGCAGCCCTTGCCATCCATGCTGATGCGGATGCTGTGCCCCTTGAGCAGCCCGGTGAATTCGGCACTGGTGAACTGGCAACCCTGATCGGTGTTGAAGATCTCCGGTGTGCCATGGCGCCAGATCGCTTCACGCACTGCGTCCAAGCAGAAGTCCGTGGTGAGCGTGTTCGACAGGCGCCAGGACAGCACCTTCCTGGAATACCAGTCCACCACCGCCACCAAGTAGACGAAGCCCTTCTTCATCGGGATGTAGGTGATGTCGGTGGCCCAGACCTGGTTCGGGCGGTCGATGGTCAGTTCACGTAGCAGGTAGGGGTAGATCTGATCCCCCGCCTGTTTGCGGCTGGTGTTGGGCTTGCGGTAGAGGGCTTCGATACCCGTCTTCGCCATCAGGCCTGCCACCCGCTTGCGGCCTACCCGCCGGCCTTCCTGGCCGAGCAGGTCGCGCAGCATGCGCGCACCGGCGAACGGGTGTTGCAGGTGCAACTCGTCGATACGGTGCATCAGGGCCAGGTCTTCGGGGGAGACGGGCTTTGGGGTGTAGTAGGCCGTCGAGCGGGCCAGGCCAAGAGCCTGGCATTGCCGCACGATGGGGAGGGTGTGGCTGCGGTCAATCATCGCTTTGCGCTCAGCAGGCCCGCCTTGGTGAGCGCGCTTTCTAAAAAATCATTCTCCAGGGTCAGTTCGCCAATCTTGGCGTGCAGGGTCTTGAGGTCCGGCGCCTCGACAGGCGGACCGCCATCGAATACCTGGGCCGCGCGCTCCAACAGTTGCGTCTTCCAGTCGGTGATCTGGTTGGGGTGGATGTCGTGCTGCTGGGCCAGTTCCGCCAAGGTCTTGTCGCCCTTGAGCGCTGCCAAGGCGACTTGCGCCTTGAATGCTGGCGCGTGGTTGCGCCGCTTCCTTCTTGCCATGCTCTTGCTCCTGTTTGGGACCGCTCGCGCGGTCCGGGGGTGAAGCAAGGCTATCACTTAGCCAACTGTCCGAAATTCCGGGGCCCCCTCTGGTTGAAACAATCAAAGGCCTTGCTGCAATTCCCGTCCCAACTTGGTTGGCAATGTCGGCCATCGCCATGCCAAGCTGGATTTAGGGCTACCTGCATCCCCTTTCACAGGGGGAGTGGAATCTCAGAGAAGCGGGATCTCGCCGCACTGCTCCATCGGGCTGGACAGGATTTCGTCGACTTCCTCCTGATAGAGAACCTGGGCGGCGTAGGGGCGTGTGGTAATCGCTTCGATACCTAGGGCAAAGGCGCGCAGGTGATTGCGGGAGCCGCAGAGCAGGTTTTCGTAGACTGAATCGATGTCGGCCTGCTGCGAGCGATCGATGGCGAGCATGATGTCACGCATGTCCGTTTCCTCGATGATGCCGCCTACCAACAGGGCATCCAGGTCAGTCAGCAGGCCCTTGGCGACGAGGGTGTTGTAAAGCTCCTGAAGATCGGTATTGGTGAATTGCCCGATCTGGGTGCTGGCGGCCGGATCCGTCAGCTTGTATTTCTTCAGCAGATTGAGGATGGCATCCATGTGCTTCTGCTCGGAACTGGCGATGTTGCTGAACACGTTCAAGTCCCACTTCTCATAGAGAACCAGGTAGACATCACGGGCCAATTTTTCCTCTTCGCGCATGTAGGTGAGGTCGGCCGTTTCTTCCGCGGAAAGCAGGGAGGTTGTATTACGAGGGACGCGTTCTGCAGCATAGAGAGAAGCGCTTAAAGCCATCAGGAAGGCGGCAATCAGCAGCGAAAATTTCTTGGCGGTCATGGAATTTCCTTTCAAAACTTGAAGAACATCTTTCGAGCCAGAAGCAAAAAACTGCTTGATCCCGCCGCTACCGACCCAGATGCCTTACGGCGAAACCTTGATCGCCAAAGGCTATTGAGCAGGCTCGAATATGTTCGGCGTCGTCACCCCGGCGAAGGTCGGGGCGCAGGCAGTTGGACTGCGCCAGAACGGGATGGCGAACTTTGCCGGTATGACGGATTCTTCGAGGTGCCCGCAGAACTTACGGTTGCGTAACACTCCCGTCCTGAAGTTGCTTGTGCTCCTGGGTACGGGTCTTGACTGGCACATGGCTGCCATCCATGGGTTTGGGGCCATCGTGCTTTTCGAGGCGTAACTGTTCTTGCTCGCGGTCACGTTCCCGATCGCGCT
>CAZKER010000018.1:0-2430 GCA_964551845.1 uncultured Cyanobium sp. | reverse complement strand
GCCCGTGGTTGGCATCTGGTTCACCGCCCTTGGCGTGAGCACGATGGCCTTCAACCTGAACGGTTTCAACTTCAACCAGTCGATCCTTGACGGCCAAGGCCGTGTGGTGAACACCTGGGCAGACGTTCTGAACCGCGCTGGCCTGGGCATGGAAGTGATGCACGAGCGCAATGCTCACAACTTCCCGCTTGACCTGGCTGCTGCCACTGCCACCCCCGTGGCACTGACCGCACCAGCAATCGGTTGATAGCAAACAACCCAGCTAAGGCTGGGAACTAACGGAATCCCTAAAGCCCCCCCTAAAGAGGGGGCTTTTTTATTGGCAGAGCAATTGCGTTTGCTAGGCAGAGTGAACATCAACCACAAACAGGCAAGAAGAATGAAAAAGATCGCTGCAAGCAAATTTGCAGTCATCTTCCCCAGAAACTATGCAGAGATCAGGGCTTACGCCAGATCACAGCAGTGCGCCGACGTGGATAGAGCTCCCGGCACAACGGGCAGATGGTGCCATCGCAACCCCGGGCGGTGCAGAATTCACGCCCATAAAAGATGATCTGCAAGTGCAAGCGGTTCCAGGCTTCCTTGGGGAAGCAGGTCTTGAGATCACGCTCCGTCTGCACAACGCTGTTGCCACTGCTTAGACCCCAACGCTGCGCCAATCGATGGATGTGAGTGTCTACTGGGAAGGCAGGCACGCCAAAGGCCTGGGCCATCACTACGCTTGCGGTTTTGTGACCAACCCCAGGCAGCGCCTCAAGCTCTTCAAAACTGCACGGCACCCTGCCGCCATGGCGCTCTAGCAGGAGTTCGGAAAGGCGCTTGACATTGCGGGCCTTGGTGCGCGCCAGACCAAGCTGACGGATATGGGCCAGGATCGTCTCCTCACTCAGGGTAGCCATCGCTGCAGGGTGCTCGCCAGCCGCAAATAGGGCCGGGGTGACCTCATTCACCTTCTTATCTGTGCATTGGGCGCTGAGTAGCACCGCAACCAGCAGCGTGAAGGGATCGCTGTGGTCGAGAGGAACAGGGGTTTCGGGATAACGCTGCTGCAGCCGCTCCATGATCAGGGCGGCACGCTCCTGCCTCTTCAAGATTGCGCAATGCCGACAGTGAACACCAGTTTGTAGGCTCGCCCCAACGCAGGTGGCCCATGGGCAGCAGTTTCGGAGATCTCTTTCGGATCAGCACCTTTGGCGAATCCCATGGCGGTGGGGTTGGCGTGATCGTCGACGGCTGCCCGCCCAGGCTGACGCTGGATCTTGCAGCGATCCAGGCCGAGCTCGACCGCCGCAAGCCAGGGCAGAGCAAAATCACCACTCCCCGAAAAGAGGATGACCAAGTCGAAATCCTCAGTGGCCTGCTCGATGGCGTGACCCTCGGCACACCGATTGCCATGGTGGTGCGCAACAAAGATCAGCGCCCCCAGGACTACAGGGAAATGGAGGTGGCCTTCCGACCCTCCCACGCCGATGCCACCTACCAGGCCAAATACGGCATCCAGGCCCGCAGTGGCGGCGGACGAGCCTCTGCCCGCGAAACCATCGGCCGGGTGGCGGCGGGAGCAATCGCCAAACAACTCCTAGCCAAGGCCCACGGCACCGAGGTGATTGCCTGGGTGCAGCGCATTCACGACCTAGAAGCCTCGATCGACCCAGAGCAGGTGAACCTGGCGGCTGTGGAAGCAAACATCGTGCGCTGCCCAGACCAAGCCATGGCCGCCCAGATGATCGAGCGAATCGAGGCAATTGGTAGGGACGGAGATTCCTGCGGCGGCGTGATCACCTGCCTAGTGCGCCAGGCGCCAGTTGGCCTGGGCATGCCGGTGTTCGACAAACTCGAAGCCGACCTAGCCAAAGCGGTGATGTCGTTACCAGCTACCAAGGGCTTTGAGATCGGCTCAGGCTTCGGCGGCACCTTGCTCAAAGGCAGCGAACACAACGATGCTTTTCTACCCACAGGCGATGGCTCACTCCATACCGCCACCAACAACTCAGGCGGGATTCAGGGCGGCATTAGCAACGGCGAACTGATCGTAATTCGGGTGGCCTTCAAACCCACCGCCACGATCCGCAAAGCCCAGCAGACCATCAATGACCGCGGCGAAGCAACCACTCTGGAGGCTAAAGGCCGGCACGACCCGTGCGTACTGCCGCGGGCCGTGCCGATGGTGGAGGCGATGGTGGCCTTAGTACTCGCCGATCACTTGCTACGCCAGCAGGGCCAATGCAGCCTGTGGTGAGCGGCAGCCAGCAACTGCTCTAGCTAATCCGAACATCAGCATCAGCCGCTTCGCCAAAGATGTGCGCTTACGTGCGGGCTTGATCGGCTCAGCTGGCTCCAGCGTGACTTTGTTAGCTACTGGCTTTTTCACAGGAGCTTTAGTTGCCCGGCTGCGATGGCTGAGCACCGTGGGCATCTGCAACCTTTGCG
>CAZKER010000017.1:0-3419 GCA_964551845.1 uncultured Cyanobium sp. | reverse complement strand
GTCACCGGCGGCGCGGCTGCCGGAGGGCAGAGGCTCCACCAGGCTGATCAGATCTTCTGCATCGAGGCCGATGCGCCAGCGCTGATTGGCGCCATGGCTGCAGCGCTGGGCCTGGGGCAGTCGCACATTGCTGAGCCAGCGCATGGGCAGAGGGGCCGCTAGACGGGAGAATGCCATTCTCCGCCTGCGGCCGTGTGGTTGCCTTCTCTTCTGCCGGACCGTCTTCGGGCTCACCATCACCACCTCCACCCCAGGTGGCGGTGGTGATGGGCAGCGACTCAGACCTGCCCACAATGCAACCGGCGGTTCAGGTGCTGGAGCAGTTCGGGGTGGCAGTAACGGTGCGGGTGCTCTCGGCCCATCGCACTCCCCTGGAGATGGTGGATTTTGCCCAGATGGCCCGCAAGCAGGGCTTCAAGGTGATCATCGCCGGCGCCGGCGGCGCCGCCCACCTACCCGGGATGGTGGCCTCGCTCACCACCCTGCCGGTGATCGGCGTGCCGGTGCAAACACGGGCCCTATCCGGTGTGGATTCGCTGCATTCCATCGTGCAGATGCCGGCTGGCATCCCGGTGGCCACGGTGGCGATCGGCAATGGCCTCAACGCCGGCCTGCTGGCGGCGCAGATTCTGGCTACCGCCGATCCCCGCCTCGCCCAGGAGATCTCGGACTACCGCGATGGGTTGCATGGCCAGGTAACGGCCAAGGACACCCGGCTGCAGCAGCTCGGCAGCCGGGCCTATCTGGAGCAGATGGGCTGATGCTTGAGCGGCTCGTTCTGCCCCCCTGGCTCAAGGCCGGCCTGGCGCTGCCCTTGCTGGTGCTCAATCTCTGGGTGCTGCGCCAGCTGCTTTTGCCGTTGGCGCCCTTCCCGGCGGTGTTTGTGGGGGCGGCCCTGATCGCCTTCCTGCTCGATTTACCCAGCCGCTGGCTGATGGGCCGCGGCCTGCCCCGCTGGCTTGCCTACGCGCTGGTGGTGGGGATCACCCTGGGCTTGATGGCCCTGGCAGCCATCTGGCTTGTTCCCCGTTTGATCGAGCAGTTGGGCGAGTTGATCACGGCCCTGCCGGGCTGGTTGGCCCAGGGGGAAACCCTGCTGCAGGAGCTGCAGGCCTGGGCTGGGGCCCGGGGGTTGCCTGGCGACTTTGGCGACCTAAGCAGCGAGTTGCTCACTCGCACCAGCCAGCTGGCCCGTCAGTTCAGCCAGCAGCTGCTGAGCTTGCTTGGCGCCACCGTGGGGCTCACGGTCAACACCGTGATCGTGCTGGTGCTGGCGGTGTTCCTGCTGCTGGGAGGGGAGGGCATCAGCGCTGGCCTGGCCCAGTGGCTGCCCCCGCGGGCGCGCGGCCTGGTGGTCACGACCTTGAACCGCACCTTCCGCGGCTACTTCGCCGGCCAGGTGTTGCTGGCCCTGATCCTCAGCGTTGCCCAGATCGTGGTGTTCACCCTGCTGGGCATTCCTTATGGCGTGCTGTTTGCGGTGGCGATTGGCTTCACCACCCTGGTGCCCTACGCCAGTGCCCTGACGATTTTGCTGGTGAGCTTGCTGCTTGCCCTGGATGACCCCCGCACCGGCCTGGAGGTGCTGGCCGCGGCCATCAGCGTCGGCCAGGTGGTGGATCAGGTGATCCAGCCCCGTCTGATGGGCCGGATCGTGGGTCTGCAGCCCGCCTGGCTGCTGATCAGCCTGCCGGTGGGGGCCCGGCTGGGCAGCCTGCTGGGGCTGGGCGATTTGCTGGGTTTGCTGCTGGCGGTGCCGGTGGCCAGCTGTGCCAAAACCTTTCTTGACGCTTGGGGCGAGCAGTTGCGGGCCGCTGAGCGCAGCCCAGCCCCGCTCAGTTCGCCGGCGCAGTGATGATTCCCTGGGTCTCCAGGTAGGCAACCACCGTTGCCACCGACTCCTCCAGGTTTTGGCTGCCGGTGTGCACCCGCAGCTCTGGGTTTTCCGGGGCCTCATAGGGGCTGGAGATGCCCGTGAACTCCTTGATTTCACCGGCCCGAGCCTTGGCGTAGAGCCCTTTGGTGTCGCGCCCCTCACACACTTCCAGGTCGGCGGCGCAGTGGATCTCGATGAAGTCGCCGGCATCCACTAGGGCGCGGGCTTTGTCGCGGTCGGCCTTGAAGGGCGACACGAAAGCGGTGAGCACCACCACCCCCGCATCCAGAAAAAGCTTGCTTACTTCGCCAATGCGGCGGATGTTTTCCTCCCTGGCGGCATCGGAGAAGCCCAGGTCCTTGCAGAGGCCGTGGCGGATGTTGTCGCCGTCCAGCACGTAGCAGGAGAGCCCACGCTCAAAAAGGGCGGAGTTCACGGCGTTGGCCAGGGTGCTCTTGCCCGAGCCACTGAGGCCGGTGAACCAGAGGATGGCGCTGCGGTGGCCGCGCTGCAGGGCCCGGCCAGAGCGATCCACCGAGGTGTGGTGCCAGGCGATGTTGGTTGAGGCTCCCTGGGTGGTGAGTTCGCCGTAGGTCGGGGTGGAGGTCATTGCTGCCGTGCAACGCGCGTCGGGCAAGTATCTTCCGTCGCTCGGCGGTTTTCAGCGGTGGGAGGCCCAAAGCAGTCGCCAGGCCTCCAGCGTCATCACGCTGGCCCAGGCCAGGATGCAGAAACCCACTCCAGCCGCGGCAATGTCTTTTGTGGCTCCGATTTGAGGGGTCGCTTCCGGCTGCACGTAATCGCACAGCTCCTCAATGGCGGTGTTCAGCAGTTCGCCCGCCAGAACAAGGGCCGTCGCCACGATCAATAAACCGAAATCCACCCAGGCGCGCTGGGTGAAGGCCACTGCCAACAGCGCCAGCGAAATCAGCAGGGTGTATGCCACAGCTTTGTCGCGCAGGGCTAGTCGCAGTCCCTGCCAGGCCACACGGCACTTGCGCAGTGGCTCAAAGGGCCGTGGTTTGGTGGTGGGCACGTAGTCAGCCCCCCGCCTGCTTGGGCCGGTAGCCGGCCTTTTCGAGGGCCGCGAGGGCTGGGGCCACCTGGTCTCCCTGCAGCTCGATCACGCCGTCTTTGACGGTGCCGCCTGTGCCGGCAACGGCCTTGAGCTGTTTGAGCAGCGTTTTCAGCTCGGCTTCCGGCGCCTCAAGGCCCGTGATCGCAGTCACCAGTTTTCCCCCTTTGCCTGCCTTGGTGCGTTGCACCCGCACCCGCTGTTGGCCCTTCGGGCTGGCGTCGCTGTTGACGCCTGTCGCCCTGCCGCGTTCGAGGCTTTCCGGCTTACTGAATTCCTGCCAGCCGCCTTTGGCCATGGCCGCTTCTTACGCTGCACTGATATTGCTCCGCCACCGGTGACAAGCACCGTCCCTCCCATCTCCGCAGCCAGCGGCGTCGATCCGGCGGCACTGGAGCGGGCAGCTCGCCCCAACAGCCTGGGCCGCTACGGCCAGTTCGGCGGCCAGTACGTGCCCGAAACCCTGAT
>CAZKER010000016.1:0-1688 GCA_964551845.1 uncultured Cyanobium sp. | reverse complement strand
AGCCACTGCTGCATCGCCAGGATCTGGGCCTCGAGCTGGTTGGCGATCCGGGCTTCCAGGGCAGGGAGCTGTTGCAGGGGGCGGCGCGGCCAGAGGGCCCAGGTGGCGATCTGCGCCATCAAGATGCCCACCACCGCCGCGAAGGCCAGGTCAAAAATCGTCGCCCAGTTGAACTGGTTGCCGCGGTGCATCAGTTCCACGGCCCAGCAGCTCAGATACCCCGTACTCAGGCCTTTGAGTAGCCCCAGGCTGCGCACCAGCACGCCGGTGAGCAGGATTGCCAGGCCCAGCACCACCCAGCTGGTGGATATCTCGTGCAGCACGATGGCCGTGAGGATGCCGATTAAGGCGCCGGCCACCAGCTGGCCAATGCTGCGGGCGGGGGTGAGGTCGTTCTCATTCACGAACAACACAGCCATCACCAGAGCGAGCCGCAGCAGGTGGTTGCGCCCTGACCAAAACAGGATCCCGATCGTCAGAGTGCTGGCCAGCCAGATCCGCAGACTGTTGCGCCAAAGAGGGCTCAAGGAGGGCAGGGCGGCAGCCATGGGGTGTCGCCCGTTCAAGGTTGGGTGGCGGGGCTGCTGCTGAGCTGCAGCTGGGGCTGGATCGGCAGATTGGGATCTCGGGGCATCGGCAGCAGCTCCTTCAGCAACTTCGCATAGGTGATGTTCACGTTGACCGTGGCGTTGATCCGCCGCACCAGGCTGTTGATGAGACGGTCTTGGGTATTGGAGAGATTGAGCTCGCTGTCGGGGCCGGTTAGATAGCGCAGCCGCACGTCACGGAAGGCCTCCAGGGCCGCCGCCACGCCTCGGCGGGCTGAACTCAGCTTGGCCAGGCTGGCTTCGTGGTTGAAGAAGGCCTGCTCGATCCGCAGGCGGATATCGTTGCGACTGGCGGCGTATTGCTGGGCTGTGGCAGCCGCTTGTTTGGTCAGGGCACGGGCCTGGCTAGCGGTGGTGCCGGCATCAAACAGCAGCCAGGTGAAGGTCAAACCCACCGACCAGTCCCAGCCGTTGGTGGTGCTCAGGGGCAGGGCGGTGGAACCGCAGCAGCCGCCCCCGCCAAGCGTGAAGTCGCCGAGGCTGGTTTGGGAGCTGCTGCCACCGCCGCTTGCAAACAGCGAGAGTTTCGGCAGCAGTCCGGCCGCGGTGGCCTGGCTCTGCTGGGCTAGGGCCGTGCGGGTGGCCAGGATCGCCTCCAGTTCGGGGTTGCCCCGGTAGGCCGCCAGCAGGCTGGCCTCCAGATCGAGGGGCCAGCGGGGCTGCACCACGATCGGGTCGCTGGGGCTGGGGGTCACGCTGGCGGGCAGGTTGAGCAGCACCGCCAGTTGGCGGCGAGCCACTGCCCGATCCGCCAGGGCCTGGATCAGGGATTCTTCGTCGGCTGCCTGAATTGCCCGGCGCCGCAGCACATCGAGCCTGGGCACCAGTCCGGCCTGCTTGAGGTCGAGGGTGTCCTGCAGGATCACCAGGTCGTTGCGCAGGTTGGCGTCGTAGACGCGCACTAGCTGCTCGTCCTGCTGCAGGGAGTAGTAGGCCTCACTCACCTGCAGTTGCAGGGAGCGCAGCTGGTTGGCATAGGTGTTGCGCTGCTGCTCAAGGCTGGCGCGGGCCGCTTTCACCGTGGGCGTGCGGGCGAAGTCGAGCAGGGCGTAGTTGAGCTGCAGGCCCCCCTCAACGCCC
>CAZKER010000015.1:0-4778 GCA_964551845.1 uncultured Cyanobium sp. | reverse complement strand
GGCCTCCACTCCCGTGTCGGTGTTGCTGGCAGGGGTGCTACTGAAGCTAGGCACCTATGGGCTGCTGCGCTTCTGCATGGGTCTTTTCCCGGAAGCGTGGGCCCTGCTGGCACCTGGATTGGCCATCTGGGCAGCGGTATCCGTTCTGTTTGGCTCCCTGGCCGCGATCGCCCAGCAGGACATGAAGCGAATGGTGGCCTATAGCTCCGTTGGCCACATGGGCTACATCCTGCTAGCGGCTGCCGCCGCTACACCGGTAGCCCTACTCGGGGCAGTATTCCAAATGGTGAGCCATGGGCTGATTTCGGCCCTACTTTTCCTGCTGGTCGGCATTGTGTATCGCAAGACGGGCACCCGTGATCTCTCGGTGCTCCATGGTCTGCTCAACCCGGAGCGGGGCCTGCCATTCACAGGCACCCTGATGATCTTGGGGGTTATGGCCAGTGCCGGCATGCCGGGAATGGCCGGTTTCATTTCGGAGTTCATGGTGTTCCGCGGCAGCATCACCGCCTTCCCATTGGCGACATTGCTCTCGATGGTGGGCTCGGGACTAACAGCCGTTTATTTCCTCTTGCTGGTTAATCGCGCCTTCTTTGGTCGCCTAGCGGTGACACCTCCCACCGATGCGGTGGCCGATGGTCGCCTGGATGTACGCCTGGCAGCCGTGGCTCCCAGGGAGACGATTCCCGCCATGGGCCTGGCGATTGCCGTGGTGGCGATCGGGCTGCTGCCGGCGGGCCTCGGCAAGTTGAGTGAGGCTGCCTCAACCTCAATGGCCCAGCTGCCTGCTGTTGTTTCTGCCCTACAACTGGCAGCCCTGCATCCAGGGGGGGTGGGCTGATGCCGATCATCTCCGCCGAACTAGTTCACGCTGGAGGCCGGCCTGCTGCTGCCGAACTCGAACAGCAGCTGCTCAGCGGCCAGACCCTACTCAACGAAACCCCAGACCACCTGATTGAGGTGGTGGATGTGCTCAAGAGTTACGGAGAGGTGCTTGATGCGTACAGCATCAACCTGATCTTTCAGGCCGAGCAGCAGTTCCTGCTGCCATTTCCGGTGTTCAAATACCTCGATGGTGACAAAAATCCCGCCAAGATCTGGCGACACCTGATTCACGATCGGATCAACTTCGAATACGCCGAATACTGCATGAAGTCCATGCTTTGGCATGGCACAGGCGGACTGGATGCCTATCTGGATTCTGATGCGTTTGCGGCCAATTGCACAGCGATCATTCGCCGTAAAACCCGGCGTGATCCCCTGCTGGCCCTGCTCAATCCATTGTTCCGCGGCTTCCTGCCAGAGCTGATCCGTACCGCGGCGACCACCCACGCCCTGGGTCAGTTCTGGCGGGTGATGAGTGATCTCTTCATCGATCTGGCCGATGCTGAGGCCGACGGCAGGGTGGGCTCCATCGAAGCAGTGGTCGAGTTCATCAAGGACGGCCTGGTAGCCGCCGCCGCCAATCCGATCACCTACGGGGTGGAAGTAGATGGGGAGCACCTGTGGGTGCTGCCACCTGAGGCAGGTCTCACCTTTCTTGTGGATGTGGCCGTGCCCTACGTGGAGGCGGTTTTTCTAAGGGGCATGCCGTTCCTTGGCACGGTGAGCTTCAACGCCCAGGCCCAACAGATCTCACCCGACCAGGCGCAGTTTGCCTACGGCGCCCTGTTTGCCGACCCCCTACCCAGCATGGGCGCCGGCATTCCCCCCAGCCTGCTGATGCAGGACATGTTCCGGCATTTACCGGAACGGCTGCACCAGTGGTATCTCGATCGCACCCGGGGAGAAGGTGATGTGCGGGTGAAAATTTGCATGAGCTTTCAAAAGTCGATGTTCTGCGTCACCAATGCGGCGATACGCGGTACGTTCCCCCATCCGCTCAGCAGCAGCGATCCAGCAGCCCAGGCTGCCAACCGGGCTTACGCAGGTGCCTGGGCTTCCCGGCTGGCCCAGGCCCGCACCGACTGCCTCGACTGAGCTGCCTCAACTGAGCTGCCTCAACTCACCTGTCCTAGCCTCAAATCATGGACCAACCCTGGACCCCGCGCCCGAAACCCGAGCAGGCCGAACGGCTGGAGCGACGTGTTGAATTCAGCGATTACGCAACCACCCGCGACTTTCTGGAACGGCTGAATGCCCTCTGCGAGGCCGAGCAACGCTTTCCAGACATCAGCTTTGGGCGCACCTATGTGAACCTCACGGTTCGCGCCGAAACCGAAGACGCCCCAATCGACGTTGCGGACTGGGCCTTCACCGCAGCCATTGATGCCCTGGTCTGTTGACGCTCCCAGCACCCGAGCCCGCTGAGGGCGCCGCCCCTGGCGACGACACGGCGATCGATCTGCAGGCGGCCTATGAAGGGGCTGGGATTCAGGCAATGCTCGATCAACTCGACGTGGAGCTAATTGGCCTTCGACCAGTGAAGGCGCGCATCCGGGAAATCGCTGCCTTGTTGGTGGTCGACAGGGCCAGGCAGCAGGTGGGGCTTGAGACCAAGCCGCCCAGCCTGCACATGTCATTTACAGGAAGACCGGGCACGGGCAAAACCACAGTTGCCGCTCGGATGAGCAAGATCCTGCACGGCCTCGGCTACGTGCGCAAGGGCCATGTGGTTACCGCCACTCGCGACGATCTAGTGGGGCAATACATCGGCCACACCGCCCCAAAAACCAGAGAAATGCTCAAGAAGGCGATGGGCGGGGTGTTGTTCATCGATGAGGCCTACTACCTCTATCGGCCTGAAAACGAAAGGGATTACGGCGCCGAAGCCATTGAAATCCTGCTGCAGGTGATGGAGAACAACCGCGACGACCTGGTGGTTATTTTTGCGGGCTACAAGGATCGGATGGACATCTTTTACCAGTCCAATCCAGGCCTCTCCTCGCGGGTGGCAAACCACATCGATTTCCCGGACTACAGCGCCGAGGAACTCCTAGCCATTGCCCAACTGGTGCTTGCTGCTGAGAACTACCGCTTCAGTGAAGAGGCCACCGCAGCCTTCGCTGACTACATCCACCGGCGCATGCAGTTGCCATTCTTCGCCAACGCCCGCTCCATCCGCAACGCCATCGATAGGGCACGGATGCGTCAAGCCAACCGTCTATTCAGCCGCCTCGGCAGCCCACTTACCAAGCTCGACTTGATGACGATCGAAGCTGACGACATCACCGCCAGCCGCGTCTTTGCCGGCGAAGTAGAAGGTCTAGACCCATCTAGGCCCCTCACCTAATTTCAAAGCAGTTTCTGATTGCCCCATGTCTTTGAAACGTCTTACCGCTGCCGGATTCGCACTCGGCATGTCCCTTTGGAGCGGCAGCGCCGGCGCAGCACCCACCTGCACCTTCCTGCAACCAGTTGGGGGAAATGGCAGTTCACCGATCGTATCCAAATCGGTGGGAGCGGCCAAGGTCACCCCGATCGGAATGGCCTTCGGTCGCACCAACTGGAACACCGACTTTCTGGTGGACCAGCCCTACACCAGCTTCAAGTTCTTCTTCACCGCCAACAGCTCCGACCCCAAAGCCAAGTACCCCGTTGAGGGCTACATGAAGTTCAGCGATGGCTCAAGCCTGCAGATGTTCAATACCCTGATGAACCCGCCGATGGGCACTGGCAAAATGTTTGGTCCCTTTGCAAGCGTGCCAGGCAAACAAGCAACCCAAATGAATTTCAAAGTAGGGGCCAGCAACGATCCCGCTGCCCTGGGCTTCAGCTACAGGATTTCAGTGCAAGGCTGCCGCTGATTAAATAATATTTTATTTAAATTTTAACGGCGTTTACGAGAGTCAATCTGCAGCAGGTCTCGCACCTGCTGCACCTGGCGAGAAAGGGCTGGATCGCTGTTTAGTTTGCGGTCTATTTGCTCCACGGCATACATCACCGTGGAGTGGTCCTTGCCACCGAAGGCCTCGCCAATGCGCGGCAGGCTCAGGTTGGTGCTCTGGCGCATCAGATACATGCCCACCTGGCGGGCCTGACTGACAGCTCGCTTGCGGCTGGCACTACGCATCTCCTCGACGCCTACACCGAACACCTCGGCAACCTTCTCAATTACCTGGCTGGGCTTCACCTCCACATCACCTCCTCCGGGATCGAGCATGGGGGCCACCGATTCCACCGTCATCGGCAGGCCGGTGATCGAGGCGAAGGCCACAGCACGAGTAAGTGCCCCTTCGAGCTCGCGGATGTTGGAGGTGAAGCGGCCGGCGATGAACTGGATCAGGTCGCGGGGCAGCACCATCTGCTCCTGTTCGGCCTTTTTGTGCAGGATCGCCATGCGGGTTTCCAGATCTGGCGCCTGGATGTCGGCGACTAGGCCCATCGAGAAGCGGGAGATCAGCCGCTCCTGCAGCCGGGGAATCTGGCTTGGGGGCCGGTCGGAGGCGATCACGATCTGCCGCCCAGCTTCATGCAGAGCGTTGAAGGTGTGGAAAAACTCCTCCTGGGTGTATTCCTTACCCTCAATGAACTGGATGTCATCGACCAGGATCAGGTCTGCAGCGCGGTAACGGTCGCGGAAGGCCTGCATACCGTCTTTGCGGATCGCCTGGATCAGGTCGTTGGTGAAGGTTTCGGTACTTACGTAAAACACCCGCGCGTCAGGGTTGATTTCCAGCCGGTAGTGGCCGATCGCCTGCATCAGGTGGGTTTTGCCCAGCCCCACCCCGCCGCAGAGAAAGAGGGGGTTGAATTCCCTCCCGGGCGCTTCGGCCACCGCCAGGGAGGCAGCGTGGGCCATGCGGCTGTTGGGGCCCACCACAAAGCGATTGAACACA
>CAZKER010000014.1:0-11945 GCA_964551845.1 uncultured Cyanobium sp. | reverse complement strand
GCCCAGGCAGATGGTGTGCCATGGATGCCGTACTGGTTAAGTCCGCTTTGCTGGAAACCAAGCCAGCGATCGCCCAGAGGTCCATTTGGTCCCACGGTCGAGTTGATCTTGCCGCTTTTGGTGCTCTGGTATTTGGGGTTGACAACCTTGTTCTTCACAGCGAATCTCCCCAACGGTGTGGGGGTGCTGGGATCGCCAATCGCCACCGGCCAGCTGCCCAGCACCTTGCCGTTCTCACGCAGGCTGATCGTGCGCTTGCCCAGCTGCAGGACAATTTCTCGGGTGTTGGTCTGAGCAGCTACCGCTGGCTGAATTGGCTGGGCCGCAGGGGTGCTCTCGGCATGGACAGGGGTCCAGGCTGGAGCAAGCGCCAAGGCTGCTGCGGCAATCCAGAGCGGCTTGAGGTGCTGAGCCATGTTGATGGAAGCCATCAATTCACCAGCTTGGCGTCGATTGTGTCGAGGTAGCGCTGCTCGCACTCCTTAATTATCCGCACAGCTTCAGCCGGCTCTAGGAAGCCATTTACCTTGCAGGTGCCAGGTTTTTTGAGGTCCTTGTAGTGCTCCCAGTAATACTGAGTTTCCTTGACCCACTGCTCACCGAGCTGGGTGAAGCTGGTGATGTGATTCATACGCTTGTCATCGGCCAGTACGGCGATCACTTTGTCGTCGACCTCGCCGCCGTCGTCAAAGGTCATGATGCCGATGATGCGTGCCTCCACTAGGGAACCGGGCACGAGAGGCTCAGTGACGCCCACAATTTCGATGTCGAGGGGGTCGCCGTCCTCGTCCCAGGTGCGAGGAATGCAGCCGTAAGCAAATGGGTATGCCAGCGACGAATACCCCACGCGATCGAGCTTGAGGTGGCCAGTCTCTGTGATCAGTTCGTATTTGTTGATCGTCATGGAGTTGAGCTCCACAATCGCGTTCAGACGCAGCTCGGCTTCATCGGCGAAGGCCGGCAGCACGTGCAGCAGGTTGAGCATCGTGCGACTCGGGGCGTGGTCGATGTTCGCCATGAAGCGGAATCCAAAAAGCTAAGAGGCATCCTAAGGATCTGTCTGCAGGCGCTCCAGCTTGCTGCGCAGATAGCGGAGAAAGGCTGCCGCGCTGAGCTTCTGGCCACTCACCTGCTCCACCAGCTCTTCTGCATTGACGCTGCGACCCAGGGGATAAACCCTGCTTGCCAGCCAGTCCCGCAGGCCGCTCTCTTGACCGGCGGCGATCGCGGCCTCGATGGCACCTGAGCCGCCAAGCTCTTGCTCCATGGTTTCAGCGAGCTGGGCGCTGATCAGATGGCCTAGGGCGTAGCTGGGGAAATAGCCAAACAGGCCTTCGGCCCAGTGGATGTCTTGTAGGCAACCCTCCGCATCACTGGATGGGGTGTTGCCCAGTAGCTCGCCCATGCGGCGGTTCCATTGCCCAGGAAGCTCCGCCACTGGCATCTCCTGCTCGAGCAGGGCCAGCTCCAGCTCAAAGCGCAGCACGATGTGTAGGCAATAGCTGAGCTCATCGGCCTCTACCCGGATCAGACCAGGTTTGAGTGGATTGAGCCCTCGCCAGAAGCCAAAAGCCCCGCCCCAGGGATCGCTATCTAGTCCGGCACAGAAGCGAGGATGCCAGCGCTCAGCGAAGGCATGGCTGCGAGCTACGCGGCATTCCCAGAATAATGACTGCGACTCATGCACCCCCATCGAGGTGGCATCGCCCAGGGGCCAGGGGAAGTAGTGGTCGCCCGTGCGGGGCAGGCCCTGCTCGTAGAGCGAGTGTCCCCATTCGTGGGCGGTGGCAAGGAAGGCCGAGAGTTGCTGGCCTGGCACCACCCGGGTGGTGATGCGGAAGTCCTGGGGCCCCACAGTGCAGGAAAAGGGGTGGGCAGACCGGGAGCGCTGGCAGCGGTGTTCGTCGTAGCCCCAGCTGTTGAGCAGCTCGCTGCAGAGCTTTTCCTGGAGCGCTTCTGGTAGGTCGGGGACTGGCAGCACCTGGGCAGCTTTCGCCTGATCGAGCAAGACGGGTAGCTCGGCCTGCAGTGGGGCAAATAGCTGATGAAGCCGTTCTTTGCTGACGTCGGGCTCAAACGGCTGGGCAAGAATTTCCCAGGGGCTGCGGCGTTGGGGTTCAGCAGCGGCAAGCTGATCGGCCTGTTCGCGGCGCAGGCCGATCAGGCTTCCCAGTGCCGGAGCAAAGATGCTGAAGTCGTTGCGGCGCCGCGCCTCCTGCCAAATGGCATTGCCGCGCGACTGGGCTTGGGCGATCTGGGCTACTAGCTGGGGGTCCAGGCAGCGCTGGCGGTTTAGCTCCAGCCGCAGCAGCTCAAGGTTGCGGCGTACCGGCGCCGGTGTGCTGGTTTGCAGCCCAGCCTCCGCTGCCTCCACCAGATCGGCGTAAGCGGTGCTGCTCTGGCGTTCGTGTAGTTGGCTGGCCAGCAGGGCCAGTTGATCGCCACGCCATTCGGCGCCGGCCGGCGGCATAACCGTGTTCTGGTCGTAATAAAGGGCACTGCTGATTGAGCCGAGCAGCTGGGTTTGGCGCAGATGGTTCTGTAGCTGCTCTAGGGCCGATCCTGGCTGCGCCATGGGTAACTCTTGGTTGAGCCATTCTCCCGGCCTCAAGCCTTGAGGGTGGTCATCGCTGGATGGGGGAAAAAGCGATCTGCTCGCTCAGGCTGACTGCAGCCGGGCCAGCTGGGTCTCCAGACGTAGCTTGAGTCTGGTTTGGACCAGGGTGCAGAGCTCGTCTACCAAGGCGCCTTCGGCGCTCCAGATCGTTCGCACTCCGTCGCGCTCGCAGCGCACCAGGCCAGCCCGCTGTAGTTGGCCGAGTTGGCGGCTGATGTGGGACTGGGAGAAGCCGGTGGCTTCGATCAGCGCCGCCACATCCATGGGCCCTTTCCTGAGCTGACAGAGCAACTGCAGGCGAGCCGGCTCACTCAGCAAACGGAAGAACTGGCAGTACTCCTCAAGCAACTGGGGAGACGGCATGGAGCTGGGAACAGCCATCTCTGCATGATGTCGCACGAATCATTCTGCAGCCCCACCCCTGCCCGCGCCGCTTTTATGTGGTCAGGGTCATAGCAGGCTGTAGTGGCTGCGATGATCGTCTGCGTTTACGTCGATCTATCTGCGGCCTGCTAGAGCGCATCATCAAGACCTCCCCAGCACTGCCCGAACATTTTCCGCCCGGGTGGTGGGCAGCCCACGGCGGTGGCCCTTTGGACAGATGGGTTTAGCGGCTGCAAGGCGTAGTTAATAGTTGTGAGCGCTGCAAAGGAATTCGCCGAGATCTCTACCAGATGCCGCTTGAAGCCTTGCCCACGAACGCCTGCCTGCTCAAAGTTGGTAAAATCACATAACGGGTAGGGAATATATTGAGACTGCTAAATATTTAATTAACCTACTTTAAGCATGAGTTGATATTTCATCCTTGGCCTGGCTTGGGAGTGGGGTGGGTGGTTGGGTGCATTAGTTGGCAGTTGCAAGTAGCTAAATCACGCAAATCTTCAGATTTAATTCGGCCTTGCCAAGTTTTTGCAAGGTTTTGCTTTGCTGTCAATACAGGCGCTCACACCTGTAAAACGAAGCAACTTGCAGCAATAAGCAGCATGGCAAAAGCGGATATGCATCTATATCTTTGGGGCAGGCTCGTATGAAGGACTATTGGGGCTGCCATCACGAATCACTTCATGACTGATTGCCTTGGTGACTACCTCAAAACGATCGGGAGGATTCCGTTGCTGAGAGATGAAGAAGAGATTCAATACGGAAGAATGATCCGCGATTGGCTGGATCAAGACAGCTCGACAACACAAATAGAGAGGCTTGGCCGCAGAGCTAAGGAACGCATGATTAATGGCAATCTTAGGCTTGTTGTTAGCATTGTCAAACAATATAGCCGCCGTATTAGCGGTAACTCAATTGACATGATGGATCTGATCCAAGCTGGCAACTTAGGACTTATTAGAGCTGTTGAAAAATATGATCCAGCAAGGGGCTATCGCTTTTCAACTTACGGATATTGGTGGATTAAGCAATCAATAGCTAGGTTTATTAATGAGTCTGATCGCATAATTCGAGTCCCTCACTCCTTGCTTGCATTAACTGTTAAAATTAATCAGCTTCAGGCAGATTGCAAGAATGGCTCAAGTGTTGACGAGTCGTTAAAGCTAAAAAGCGAGCATTGCAGAAGGCTTGAGCTGGCCAAGCTGTTAAGCTTTTACAATAGAATAATCTCTCTTGATCAGTGCATATCAGGTGGCGATTCAGGCGAAATGAGCCTTAAAGATCTAATCCCGGCCCCAGACGAGAATAAGATTACGGATGATTACACCTGGATGGAGCAGTACTTGGATCAGCTGTCGGTGGAGGAAGGCGAGATAATCAAGCTTAGATTTTATGCGGAAAGGCGATTATCCCTGGTTGATGTATCAAAATCAATGGGGACAACTAGGCATCACGTCCAAACTATTGAGCGAAGAGCGCTCAAGAAGCTTAAGCGAAGCATTGGCTCAGCGCTAAATCTAGCGTGATGCCTAGTTTTATCTTTCTTGGATGTTTATGTCCTGTGTGCGAATCCATTATGAGCGGAAGTGTTAGCCCTAAACTTATTTAGTAACATCCCATCTGCTCCCCCTTCCCTGAGGGGAGCTTGCGTCGTCTCCCTTTGATCTCTGAGTGAATCCTCTAGCAGGAATGCGCAGAGATTTGATAGTGAGCGCCCTTCGTCATCTGACCTTCTCAGTAGAGACTCGTGTACATGATAGCTCAGGGTGATTGAAATCCTTCTTGGCTGGCGTTGAAGGATTCGAAGTTGATCATTCATGAGACTAATGCAATCAAGAGGATAGGTTTGGATGGCTTTGCCGGGTGCACTACTTTGAGTGCTGGTAGCAGCATATCGAGGTATTTCCATCACTAAGCGCTCTTGTGTGCATCTTTAGTGATGCCTGTAAGCACCAGTCGTGGTCGCATATAGGGCAATCCGCATAACTGTAAGGCACTTTGTGGCATTCTGCAGCAGCTCGGGCCCTTAGCTTCCTGGCAGTCAATATCTAATCGGCCATGGAAATTACTTGCCGACAGCATATTTAGCTGCTAACGCATGCCGGGCCTTAGGCGCCTGCTTAATTTCTGTAGACTTCCGAGTAATTTTGCTGTGGCGTATTGTGACAGCGGCTAAATTGCTCGACTGCAGCATGTATCGGAAAATATTTGATTCATCTAATCTTGGCCGTCGGTAAAACGCAGTTGTCAATCGGCTCGTAGTTCAACGTACGCATAGGCACTTTGTTGGCCACCATGTTGCATTTGCGGCTATTGCGCTTCGCGGCGGATCGATGGCGCTGCGAATTGGCTTGCAAGTTTTTCATTACCCGTTGCTTTTGATAGAAAGTGCTTTGGTGAGCTTTGGCGACCATCGGCAACTGCACATGGTGAAATGGTGTAAAATAGCTTTAGCAGGCAAGTGCGTTGCCACCTCTACGCCTAAATATTGCTACGTAAAAAAATGGCATTTTTTCGTAATTCTGCAATTATGACTTAGCTACAAATTGTTGAGTCTCTGCCTGGGTTGATCTGGAATCTGATCGATCGTCTCTTAAATAAGTTGAAAACAATCAATTGCCTCTGCTGCCATGCCACGCATCACGGTTGAGCTCTCGGCTGAGGAGCATCGAGCTTTAAAGCTGTTATGCATCCTTGAAGACAAAAAATTGGGGGCTGTATTGAAGGAAGCCATCCATTCCCATCTACTTGGCAAGGGAGCTCACGGTCTTGAGGTCAAGGGCAAGGAGTAATTTCAGCTTGATACTTCAGATCTTGACCTTGCCAGTAGATCCAGAACCTCGCGGTCGCTAAGCTGGTTAAAGGTTGCATACCACATCCCTACAGAATCTAGATTGTTCACCAGCGCCAATGCCTCTAGGTGATCCACTAGAGGGAGCAGTTGAATCGCAGCTGTGTGATCTGCCACAGGCACAGCCAATGTGATGCTGCTGGGTTGGGCCTGACGCAGGGAGATTAGGGCGGCCTTGACGGTCATCCCTGTGGCAATCCCATCGTCTACCACGACGAGATGGCGATTGCGCAACTTCTCTGGTGTTGGATCGCCGAAAAGTCGCTGTCGCCGCATCATTTCCTGCTCCTGAATCTGAAGCCAGCCCTGCCTGCGTGCTAGCTCCTGCCTCCTCCCAGCTGCCTGGCTATTGCGCCACACCACTACGTTTCCTGCAGCGATGGCGCCGATGGCCAGCTCGGGTTGCAGTGGGTCCGACACTTTACGCACCGACCAGGTGGCTACGGGAAGCTGCAATTGTTTAGCGATTGCGACAGCAACAGCAACCCCGCCCCGCGGCAGGGCGATGATCATGCTGTCAGGTTTGTTGTACTTGCCAGTGCGCAATCGCTCCGCTAATTCTAGGCCTGCCTGATTGCGGCTGCTCCATTGTGGTGGATGCAATGCCATATGCACTCGGAGCTATATGTACTCGGGCTGGGCAGGTTCTGGCGGGCGAACCTGACTTGAGCATGAAAGTTGTAATAATAATGAGAGATTCTCTTCCATTTCAAGCCTCCGTTAATCAGATCTGCATCGAATCTGGTGTTGCGTGTTGCCGTGCTGGCTGCCTGCCTTTGCGCGACTGCATTCCTTCGGCTATGACTGGAAGACTCTGACGACTGGCCCCATGCACCGCTTTGCTGCATTTCCCCATCTATTTGCCCTTTGCACCGCGGCCTCCCTGCTTCTCCCGGGAGCAGCCCAAGCTGGCGAAGTGGAAACCAAGGCTGCTCCCACCAGCGGCACCGCCGAATACAGCTCGGTAGTCTCTGAAGTCGATTCCTGTAACCAGGCTCAATACCGCATGCCAGCTAATGCAACCGCTACGGCCATGCGGGTTTCATCGGTGATTAAGGGTGAATATGCCACCTTTACCTGCCGGCTCAAGTGGAGTCTTTCGCCCTCCGCCCGGCCCACCTATCGCCCGATCTTGTTTTCCCCTTCTGCCTGATCCCAATGCCTCGTCCAAGCCAGCCATCCCCCCGCACTGTCAAGCTGCAGATCCTTGGTGCCGTGTTTGTACCGATGGGATTGCTAGGCCTATGGCTTTATTCCAAAGGCTTCTGGTGAACGGCTAACAGCGGTTCACCGGACTTGCGATTGTGGCGATGGCTTCCAGAGGTGATGCACCGCATGGATCACCACGCCCCAGATCAGCAGATCGGGATCGTTACCCTGCAAGGCAATGGCGGGACTGGTCGAATCGCTGGCGACCAAGCGCCATCGGGCTGATCCTCCCTCCAGTCTCCGCAGGAGAAATCGCCCTTCTTGCACCGCGACCACGGTGGAGCCCGAACGGGGATCCACGCTGCGGTCGACCACTAATAGATCGCCGTGATGGATGCCATCCCCGCGCATGGCATCGCCCTCTACCCGCATCAAAAAAGTGGAGCTCGGCCGTGGAATCAGGGCTCCGTTGAGGTCGATTGTCGCTTCGACGTAGTCATCGGCAGGGCTGGGAAAGCCTGCGGCCACGGTCTCGCCGGCCAAGGGCAGGGGCAAGGTCAGGTGCTGCAAGGGGCCCAGCCAGATCAGATCGCTGGTTAGGGGGTGGCTGAGCTTGCGGGCCACGGCAATCCCCGAATGCCGGCAAGCTAGCGCAAAACAGTACTCCCGTACTGTTTTGAATTGCGGCAGTGGGTTAGTCGCCGCAGCCCCTGCGTATCACCTCTGCGCGTAGGGAGGTGAGATCGGCGGACTCAGGCAACTTGGGTTCAAACAGTAGGGCCCAGGCCAGCGACACATCACCAGCCTCCAGTGCTGTTTCGATCGCTGCCAGCCAGGCTGGGGGGCTCTGACCCAGAGAGCGGATCAGGGCCGCAGTACTCGCAATCCGCTCAGCGTCGGCACCCACTAATTGCACATGGGCAAAGCTCCCCTCCGCCGCCTGCTCAGGCCGCAGGCGCAGCACCACCACCTCGCCTGGAGCAATGGGGGCTAGGGGCCAGGCCAGGGGAGCACGGAAAGGTTGCCCCACCGGCGCCAGTTGCTGCCAGGCCAGTCGGCCCTGGCGTTCGATCTGGAGCTCCAGCAGGGGTTCGATCACCACGAGCAGTGGTGTGGGTGTGGGCACTAGGCCAATGGCATCGCCCTCCGCCACCGGCTCCACCCGGGGGGCCACCACGCAGACCGCCACTGGATCAACCGGCCGCTGCATGGCCTGTGCAGGATTGGCAAGTAGCCAGCCCAGTCCAAGGGTCATCAGCAGGGTTGAGCCAAGGTGCTGCCTGATCAACTGAAAACCATCCTGGCTGCGTTCGTATGCCAAAGATGACTCACAAACGGCAATGGGCGGAAATGCAGTTGCATCCACATAAATGCCTAGATCAAACTTTAACTATTGATACTGACAACGATTGAAGCGCCAGCTGAGCAGAAGCTGAAATTTCGGATGCAGTCAGGAGGTGTTCAGTCTGCGGCGCGGCTTAAGGCGCCGCCGCAGCTGGAGCCACCCCCGGCGGTGCAGCCAAAGCAATGATCTGCTACAGCCACCGAATCTCCCTGCGGATCCCACTCCAGCAGCTCGCTGAGATGGCGCTTGGGCCGGCCAGCCGCGGGCAGATCCAATTGCTGGTTGAAATCGCAGTCATAAAGCCAGCCCTGCCAGTCGACACTGATCAGGGATCGACACATGACCTGCTCGAGATTCCTGCCGCAGTGCTTGTTCTGCAAGAGGCTCCGGTAGGCCTCCAGCTGTCCCTGGGCCTGGAGCCAGCTGGCAAAACGCTGGATCGGCATATTGGTTATGGCGTAGAGGCTGGTAAAAACCACCCCGAAATCGGTGGCAAGCACGCGGCGGTAGTTCGCCTCCAGCTCGGCTTGGGGAGGGGGCAAGGTCGGCCCCTGGGGGTTGTAGACGAGCTGCAGATTGAGGTCGCTGCCTGGCTGGCCGTAGCCAAGGGCATTGAGCTGGCGTAAAGCCTCGATGCTGCGCTCGAACACGCCGCTGCCTCGCTGACGATCAACATTTTCAGCGGCGTAGCAGGGCAGCGAAGCCACCACCGTGACGCCCTGATCCGCCAGAAAGCCGGCCAAATCAGCCTGGCCGGGTTCGGACAGGATCGTGAGGTTGCAGCGATCGATCACCTCGACCCCAAGCCGGCGGGCAGCTGCCACCAGCTCCCTGAACTGGGGATGGAGCTCTGGAGCTCCACCGGTGAGGTCGAGGCATGCCAGTTGGCGGGCCGCCAGCACCGGCGGGATCAGGGCCAGGGTGGCCGGATCCATCATTTCGGTGCGGGATGGTCCAGCGTTGACGTGACAGTGGCTGCAGGCCTGGTTGCAGCGGTAGCCGAGGTTGACCTGCAAAGTGATGAGCTGACCACGATGCACCTGAGGGAAGGCCGTTGCTGGCTCTTTTGCTCCAGCTTGGGGAGGGGCGGAATGGAGTTGCAATCCCCGTCCATTTGCGAACGCATCCATCCTGCCGCTTGCCAATGACCGAACATGGTGGGTCGCTGGCACCAAGTTTGCGATGTTGGAGCAGCCCCCCCGCGGCTACGTGACGCTGGCCCGCCTGGGTCTGGTGGCCAATGGGCTGGCCATTCCCCTCGGCCTCGCTGTGATCCTGCTAGATCCAACGTGGCGTACGGCAAACATTGTCGTGGGCGCCAGTGCGGTGCTGCCGACGGCCGTGGTGGGACTGGTGGCTTCGATCGCCCTGCTCAAGTGGCGCGCCTGGGGGCAGATCCTGGCGATCGTGGCCCTGTCCATGGCCCTGGCGGTGGGGCTGCCTTACGGCATCGTGCGTTTGGCCTTGCTCAGTGAGGGCCGGCTGCTCACCGCTTTGTTGTCTGGTTTGCTTTGGGCCGCTACCACCGCCACGCTCGTGTTTTGGAGTCGGCCCTGCATTCGGCGTTACTTGATCTGAGCGGGGCTGTCTGTCGCGTTAGTCACTAGCCAGCGGGGGCGCGGCACATTTTTGTAGCAACGGCTACACAACGGGACGGGATTGCCGCATTGGATGTCCCTATTAAGCCTCACCTGATCTGATCCCATGCCCAGTTCGCACCGTTACGCCGCCCTGCAGCAGATCCAGCGGCGACGCCCGGTGGCGACAGCTGCTGCCGCCCCCTTCGATGAGCTGTGGGCAAGTGACGTGTTCGGCCTCCAGGCGATGAAGGAGGTCCTGCCAGGACGCACCTTTAAGTCAATTCAGCGCACCATTCGGGAAGGCGGCAAGCTTGATCTGTCCCTGGCCAACGTCGTTGCAGACGCGATGAAGACCTGGGCCACCGGCCGCGGTGCTCTCTACTACGCCCACGTTTTTTATCCACTCACCAACTCCACCGCGGAGAAGCACGACGGCTTCATTTCGCCAAAAAGTGATGGTCGGGTGATCACCGAATTCACCGGCAAGCTGCTGGTGCAGGGCGAGCCCGACGGCTCCTCCTTTCCCAATGGCGGCATCCGCTCCACCTTCGAGGCCCGCGGCTACACCGCCTGGGACATCACCAGCCCTGCCTATCTGATGCAGACCCCCAACGGGGTCACCCTCTGCATTCCCACCGTTTTCGTTTCCTGGACCGGTGAGGCCCTAGACAAAAAAACGCCGCTGCTGCGCTCCAACGCCGCCATGAACCGCCAGGCCCAGCGCCTGCTACGCCTGATCGGTGAAACCGATGTCGCTCCGGTGAACTCCAGCTGCGGCGCCGAGCAGGAGTACTTCCTGGTTGACAGCGCCTTCGTCGCCCTGCGCCCAGACCTGCTCCTCGCTGGCCGCACCCTGTTTGGTGCGCCGCCGGCCAAGGGTCAGCAATTTGACGACCACTATTTCGGTGCCATCCCAGAGCGGGTGCAGGTGTTCATGCAAGACGTGGAGCAGCAGCTCTACCGCCTAGGCGTGCCCGCCAAGACCCGCCACAACGAGGTGGCACCGGGCCAATTTGAGATTGCGCCCTACTTCGAGGCGGCCAACGTCGCCACCGACCACCAGCAGCTCACCATGACCGTGCTCAAGAGCACGGCTAAAAAGCACGGTTTCGCTTGCCTGCTGCATGAGAAGCCCTTCGCGGGTATCAATGGTTCCGGTAAGCACGTCAACTGGTCGATCGGCAACGCGACCCAGGGCAACCTGCTTGACCCGGGCCAGACACCCCACGACAACCTGCAGTTCCTGCTGTTCTGCGCTGCCGTGATCCGCGGCGTCCACTGCTACGGGCCGCTGCTGCGCTCGGTGGTGGCGACCGCCGGCAATGATCACCGCCTCGGCGCCAACGAGGCACCACCGGCAATCATCTCCGTCTACTTGGGCAGCCAGCTCGAGGACGTGTTCAACCAGATCCGCGAGGGCAACCTGCAGAGTTCCGCTAAGGGCGGCGTCATGACTCTGGGGGTGGACACCCTGCCGGAATTCACCAAGGACCCGGGCGATCGCAACCGCACCTCACCCTTTGCCTTCACCGGCAACCGCTTTGAATTCCGCGCCGTCGGCTCCAACCAATCGGTGGCCGGGCCCCTGGTGGCGATGAACACGGTACTGGCCGATTCGATCGGTTGGATCGCTGACCAGCTGCAAAGCCAGCTGAATGCTGGTACTCCCCTAAGTGAGGCCGCCTTCAACGTGCTCCAGCAGGTGATGCGCGAGCACGGCGCCGTGGTTTTTGGCGGCGATGGCTACTCAAGCGAATGGCATCGCCTCGCTGTAGAAGAGCGCGGCCTGGAAAACCTGCGCACCTGCGCCGATGCCTTGCCAGTGCTGCAGCGTCAGGAGGTGCGGGAGCTGTTTGAGCGTCAAGCAGTACTAAGTGCGGTGGAGCTGGAGAGCCGCTTTGAGGTGTATGCCGAGCAGTATGTGCTGGCGATTGAGGTGGAAGCCAAGTTGGCTCTGCAGATGGCCCGCACCCAGGTGTATCCGGCGGCGGTGCGCTACCTAGGCGAGCTTGGCCAGGCCCT
>CAZKER010000013.1:0-20339 GCA_964551845.1 uncultured Cyanobium sp. | reverse complement strand
ACATCCGTCACCCGGTAGATCACCGGGCCACCTTTCTGGGCGGGTTTCACGGCGCGGAGCTTGCCGCCGAACATCTGGCGATTGCAATCCAATTGCACCATCTGTCCCACCAGCAACTGCACCCGCCAGTCGGCGGGGTTTGACGACATGGCGGAATCGGGGTTGGGGGGGAGCACCCCCGGCAGCTGGATCACCCAGCGCCGGTCGCCGGCTGCAGCTTTGGGGTAACCGGAGAGATCGAGCCGGGGGATGGCACCTGCAGGGCCCGCAACCAACTGTTCCACCGCCAGCAGTGACCCCACCAGCAGGGGCGTCATGCGCATGGACAACAACGCCGAGAGGCGGACCAATCCCATCACCATGACGGCCTTGCGCATGCACTACCACCATCGTGGCGGGATCGGGCGCCGCTGACTGCAGGGAGATGTACATCTGTACAACCTCCATGGGCGGCTCGCGCACCAGACCCACGCCCTGGCCATCGAAACCGACTAAGGCGTGATCGAGCTCTCCTTGAACTATGGCCAACGGCTCCGCCGCCATCAGGAAGGTTCCACGGGAGCTGGTAAGAGCCATGAGCATGGAGGCACTACGTGTTGATCACGCTGAGGCTGCTGGTTGGCATGTGTATGAAGCGAAAGTCAACGTCCATGGCGGCGACGAGCCAACGATCGCCGACACCATTTAGGGACTGGCCTGAGCATTGGATAGGTAAAAGCCAACCCCCACTGAATACGGAGCCTTCAGATGCCCGAAATTCTTGGCATAGGCTAATTTGCTGTTAACCAGCCTGGCAGCGATGATAAATATACGTGAGAGTAGAAATTTTGACTACGGCAATGCCCTGCTTGCCAGCATATTCTCAAATCTTGCCTATAAGCAGCGGGACTCATCCTTTGTTGATTCGGTCGGCACCACAGGCTGGACTTCCATTGGACTGACAGAGAGCGAGTTCGGGCCCAAGGGCTTCTCCCCATACGGCATCGGCTACGGGGTTAACGATCCACTCAATCTGATAACAGGAAAAATTTCTGGCACCCAAAGCTATGGGATTGCCGCCAGTCGAGAACTGCCAGGCAACAAGACTCAGTTTGCCATCGGCTTTGAGGGCTCCTCATTGGAGCTCGCCGACTGGACTCAGAATGCTGGCAAATATGGATGGAGCGAACACTATGCAACTCTCATCCCACTATTTGCCAAAGTACTTGCGCAAATGCTTGATGCCCAAGCGCAAGGAAAAATCACACAATTGATCATTACAGGCCACAGCCTCGGCGGCGCTATTGCCCAAACAGCCTTTGCCGATCTACTAGCGCCACGCAGCAACTTATGGCCTGACAACAGCACCATCCTCAATGAAGCCAAGCGCATTTATAGCGCTCTAGACGACTGGAGCGATGCAACACGGCAAAAGATACTAGATGTCACATCAGTTTATACCTTTGGGGCGCCAAGCTTTCTGATCGAGCCTAATAAACTAACAAGCGCAGAGGCTGCGTCATTTGTGGCATCACTGCCGGCTTCGCCAGGACTGCTGTCTTTAATTACATTTCTAGCTCGCACTTATAAAGCAGTCACGGTTAACAACGCCAAAATCCCGAGCCTGAGTGCTGTGAATGGCGTCTCATTTGGCAGCAGCGCTTTTCAGTTCGGCCATCAAAACTCATCTTGGTACTACCCCGGAGATATCGTTGCCCAGCTTGGCTCTAGGCAGCCCGGCAATACCTTGGATATCAACCTCGACAATACAATTCAGAGGTCATACACGAATGCTCTTACCCAGTTTGTGCCGGGCGGAACCCATCCTATGGGCAACTACCAGGAATCGGTGATTCGCCTGATCACAGGCAACACCATCCTGAAAGCAGAAAATCCACTGAGCAGCACATCCCCGCTACTTCCAGAAACCAATTCAAATACAGGCTTAGATACAATCAATGATCGCTTTATCAATCGCGACGCCAGCGGACTGGGAGGCAATGATCTCTTCATCTACCGCCAGCCCGGCACGTACACGGCAAATGGCGGGGCAGACAACGACATCTATACGATTGGCAGCTACAGCATCTCGCTCAATCTTGATGGCGCCAGCCAAAGTGATCGCGATACGCTAATTTTTGACCTGAGCGGAGAGCGAAGCATTGACTACTATGATCTCAATTTAGACAATATTAGCGATAAAGCGGTTTTTAGTGTTACGAATGGGGCGTCTACATCCAGCGTCACAATCACGAACTGGGACCAGTGGCAAGTGAGTGATGTCTTCCAAGTCAGCAAACCTGCAGACAACCGTTGGTCTTTGATTCCCTGGACTGATCTTGACCTTGGCCCAGGCCTGGATTTCAGTGTTCGCAGCGAACCATTAGACACCCCATTGGCAGCGGAGGCAATATCCAGCAAGCCCTATTCCGAACTTTTGATTACCGCAGAAGCCACTGGTCTGGAGTATGAGGACCAGGATCTAAGCCTGGATCAAATCCTCACAGCACTAAGAGACCCTGCCAAGCGCGATCAGTTCAGGATTGCCATTAATGCCTCAGAGACAGACAAGCGAAGCAAGCAATCCAGCACGAGCGACACCAGCTTCTACAGAATTGCCCGAAATCGCTTCGCGCTGGATGCCATTGTCGCCACTCCTGCCGGCGTTGACTATTCAACCAATATACTAATGCTGATGCAGGCTTTGGCTGGTGAGAACGAGACGATTTTCAAAGCCAAAGAGGCTCAATTATATGTAGCCAGCGACAGGCAGAGCCTCACCATTGCCAACAACGAAACCACGACAACAAAAGATGTCGTAGGCATTCGCAGCGATCTGATCAGCAGGCCCAGTAAGTCCAGCATTTTGGCCTATATCGTGCTCAACGATGGCGAAGATCCTGCCTCTCTGTCAGCCACGAGCCTGAGAGCCCGCGCCCAACATCTGCTTTCAGCCTTAGAAGAACAAGACACAACAGCTTTTGCTGCCCCCCTAGATCAAGGGCAAACGATCGAGCTCACCGAAGGAAGGCGACTGGCCTTCATTGAAGTTGGCGGCAATAGCATTGCATCAACAAGCAACTTTACCTTACTTCGGCCCACTCAACTCAACCCCAACACAGTAGAGGTTCGCACATCTCTCGGCATGGTGGTGCATCTCATTGGACAAGCCAGCGATGATACCGCCGGGCTAGCAGCATTCATTGCACGCGATCAGAAAGATGCCCCTATTTTCAATCTTTTAGGCCTAAAGCTAACCGATATACTTACTGGACAAGTGGTAGTTTCACGGGAAGCCAACTTCAATACCGAAGCTGGCTTTTATCGGATCGAGAACACAGATGGGGCAGTGCGAGATTCGATTTCTGGCGTCCTTATCCTTCCCGGGGAAGCCGGATACGCTGACATAGCACTCACGCAGAGTGTTGGCAGACTCAGCAACTTGCGGGTAACAGACAATGCCAGCTCCGTTGCAGATTTCAGCCTCAGTGGCGATGCCCTCACCCTATTAGCACCGTTTGCAGTGGTGAATGCCAACGGCATTATAAATACTTATTTTGGATTTGAACAGGCCAACCCAGACGGACTCTCACACTTCCGCATCTTCGGCGACAACATCTTTGGCCTTGAAGATCAGCCTGGCATCGGTGATGGGGATTTTGACGATTTGGTGGTGGGCATTATGAATCTCACGCTTATTTGAAGCCAGCGCACCTCGATGAGATCGCTGGTGGAGAGTTTGGGGAAGCCACTGAAATGAAGGCGGGAAATCGCGCTCGTCCCCGTGGATGACAGGACACCAAATAGCAAGCGCCATGCTGGCGATGAATCGCAGGGGCTTCAGCCATCTGCCAACCCCCATACCATGAGCAGCGCATCGATTCCGGCAGGCTTGGCACAAACCCATCACCCCCTCGCCATCGCCCTGCTCTCCGGCGGCCTGGATTCAGCCACCGCCGCGGCCCTAGCGATCGAAGCCGGTTATCGAGTGATCGGGCTGTCGCTGGATTATGGCCAGCGCCATCGCCGCGAACTGCAGGCCGCCGCCGAACTGGCCCCGCTTCTGGGGCTGGCTGAACACCACACCATCGCCGTCAACCTGGCCGCCTGGGGTGGCTCAGCCCTCACCGACACCGCCATCGACGTACCCAGCGGCGGCGTCGAGGCGGGCGTAATCCCAAGCACCTATGTGCCGGGCCGCAACACCGTGTTCATCGCCCTGGCGCTGAGCCTGGCGGAAGCCCGGGGCGCCGAGCGGCTGGTGCTGGGGGTGAACGCCGTCGACTACTCCGGCTATCCCGACTGCCGCCCCGACTACCTGGCCGCCTTCCAAACCCTGGCTGAGCTGGCCAGCAAGGCCGGCCGCGAAGGCCACGCAGCCCAGCTCTGGGCGCCCCTGGTGACCTGGAGCAAAACCCGGATCGTGCAGGAGGCCCTGCGGCTCGGCGTGCCGATCGAGCGCACCTGGAGCTGCTACGCCGGCGGCGAGCACCCTTGCGGCGTATGCGACAGCTGCCGCATTCGCGATGCCGCCCTGCTGGCAGCCGGGGCATGAGCGCACCGCCCTGCCACCGCGAGCCCCTGCCCTGGCGGGATCCCTGGCGGCTGGTGCAAGCGCTGGCAGCCGAGCTGGGCAGCGAAGGCCTGGTGTGGCTCGATGGCGACGGCAGCGCCCAGGGCCGCTGCAGCCGCCTCGGCCTGGCGCCCCTGGAGCAGCGGATCTGCCGCGGCCTGCCGGGGGAAGCCGGAGCCACCGATCCATTCGCGCTGCTGGCTGATCTGGCCGATGGCGGCGGCCACTGGATGGGCTGGCTCAGCTACGAGGCAGGGGCCTGGGTGGAGCCCGCACCCCACTGGCAGTCCCCCGACATGGCCCTGCTCTGGGCCGCCCGCCACGATCCGGTGCTGGTGTTTGACCATCAAACCCAGCAGCTATGGCTCGAGGGCCAAAATCCAGAGCTGCTGAGCGCCTTCGCCGCTCTACTGGAGCGGCTGGATCTAGCCACCCAGCCGGCGAGCCAAGCCCCCGCAGCGATCGCACCGGGCTCCTGGCAGTGGCACACCCCACCCGAGCGCTTCGCCGCCCAGGTGGAGCAGGTGCTGGCCTGGATCGCCGCCGGCGATCTGTTCCAGGCCAACCTCACCGCCTGCTGCGAGCACCAGCTGGAGGGCCCCGCCGATCCCCTCAGCCTCTACAGCCGCCTGCGCCAGGTCTGTGCCGCTCCCTTTGCTGGCCTGGCGATCGCCGGTGGGACAGCAGCGGGGGAGGCAGTGCTATCGGCCTCTCCGGAGCGGTTCCTGCGGGTGGGGACGGGCGGAGAGGTGGAAACCAGGCCAATCAAAGGCACCCGGCCGCGCCATGGCGATGCCGACGCCGATGCCGATGCCGCCGCCGACCTGGTGTGCAGCCCCAAAGATCGGGCCGAGAACGTAATGATCGTCGACCTACTGCGCAACGACCTGGGTCGGGTGTGCACGCCTGGGTCGATCCAGGTGCCGCAGCTGGTGGGCCTGGAGAGCTATCGCCAGGTGCATCACCTCACCTCGGTGGTGCAGGGCCAGCTGCGGGATGGGCTGACCGCGATCGACCTGCTGCGGGCCTGCTGGCCCGGGGGCTCCATCACCGGCGCCCCGAAAATCCGCGCCTGCCAGCGACTGCACAGCCTCGAACCCGTCGCCCGCGGGCCCTACTGCGGCTCGCTATTTAGGCTTGGGGGCGATGGCGAGTTCGACAGCAACCTTCTGATTCGCTCGCTGCTGCTGCGCGGCCCACGCCTGCGGGCCCACGCCGGTTGCGGCATCGTGGCCGACTCCGACCCCGCCGCCGAAGCCGAAGAGTTGGGCTGGAAACTGCAACCGCTGCTGGAGGCCATGGCATGAGCGCCCCGTCCCCACCAACGCCCCCCACCCCGATCGCCTGGCTGAGCGACAGCTCAGGGCTGGGGCGCTGGGGGCCACCGCAGACCTTGGCCCTACCGATCAGCGACCGGGGCCTGCTGCTGGCCGACGGCTTGTTTGAAACCCTGCTGGTGGAAGCAGGCCGGGCCTGGCTGCTGGAGGAACACCTGGGCCGCTGGCGGAGCTCGGCGGCGCTGCTTTGCCTGCCGCCACCGCCGGGCTCGGCGATCGTGCAACCCCTGATCACCACAGCCATCGAGCGCAGCGGTATCGGCAAAGCCGGAGGTCCTAGCGGCGCCCTGCGTCTCAACTGGAGCCGCGGCAGCGGTGACGCTGGCCCAGGCGGCAGCCGGGGGATCGACCTGGCGAGCGGCGGCACCCCTGGCTTCTGGCTGCAGCTCAGTGCTATCCAGCCCTGCTTCGCGCCGATGCGAGTGATCATCAGCCCCACCGAAGAGCGCAGCGCCACCAGCCTGCTGAGCCGTTGCAAGAGCTTCGCCTACGGGCCCTCGATCCAGGCCCGCCGCCAAGCCCGGGAGGCCGGCGCCGACGATGCCTTGCTGCGCAGCTCCGCCGGCGGCCTCTGCTGCGGCACCACCGCCAACCTGCTGGTGCGCCGGAGCGGCACCTGGATCACGCCACCGCTCAGCGGTGGCTGCCTGCCGGGCGTGATGCGGCAGAGGGCCCTCGATCGCGGCCTGGTCGTGGAGCAGCCGATCCAGGAGCAGGATCTGGCCAGGGGCGAGGCGGCCTGGTTGATCAACAGCCTTAGCTGCCGGCCGATCAGCCACCTGGATGCCACCCCCCTGGCCGGTGAGGGCACTGGCGGCAGCCACAGCTCTGACGCTGAGACGTTCTGGCGGCGACTGCTCCTGCCGCGTCGATGATGGGCCACCGCCCTCCCCTGTCCCTTGCCTGGGGCTGACCCGTTGATGACCAGCTCCGGACTCTCCCGCCAGCTGGGCCTGCGCAGCCTCACCCTGGCCGTGGTGACCAGCACGATCGGCTCGGGCTGGCTATTTGCCCCCTTCTACGCCGCCCGCAGTGCCGGCCCTGCTGCCCTCGGCGCCTGGCTGCTGGGCGGCGTGCTGGCCTTCAGCCTGGCCTTGGTATTTGCCGAACTGGGCTCCCTGGTGAGCAGTTCCGGCGCCCTAGCCCAGATCCCCCTGCTCAGCCACGGGCGCACCGCCGGCTTCATTGGCGGCTGGAGCGCCTGGATCGCCTACCTGGCCCTGCCCACCATCGAGGTACTGGCGGTGATGCAATACCTAGCCAGCAGTTTCCCCTGGCTCACCGTGGCGGCCAGCTCAAGCCAGGGTGGAGCCGGCCAGGTGCTCAGCGGCCCTGGGCTGGCCCTGGCTACGGCCCTGCTGGCGTTGCTGGCCTGGATCAACCTGGCGGGAGTGGGCTGGCTGGCCCGCTGGATCGACGGGCTCACCGCCTGGAAACTGGCCGTACCCCTGGTGATCTCGGTCACGCTGATGCTGGCTTCGGGCCACTGGGGCAACCTCGCCGCCAGCCGCCAACCCCCGGGCGAAACCCTGCAGGGCATGGTGACGGCGATCAGCAGCGGCGGGATTTTGTTTTCGCTGCTGGGCTTTCGCACCGCCATGGATCTGGCCGGCGAAACCCGCCGACCCCAGCGCACCGTGCCCCTGGCCATGGCCCTGGGGCTTGGCATCTCCCTTGGCATCTACCTAATCCTGCAGCTGGCCTTCCTGGTGTCGATCCCCCCCGACCAGCTAGCTGGCGGCTGGGCCCGGCTTGAGCTCACCGCCCACGGCGGACCGCTGGTGGCCCTGGCCATGGGCCTGGGTCTCGGCTGGGTGGCGCGGCTGCTGCTGCTCGATGCGGTGATTTCTCCCAGTGCCACGGCCATGGCCTACATGGGCGCCTCGGCGCGGGTGAGCTGGATGATGGGTCGCTGCGGGCTGCTGCCCGGCAGCTTTGGACGGCTCAACCGCCAGGCCGTGCCCTCGGTAGCCCTGTTGGTGAGCCTGGCCATGGGGGTGTTGATGCTGCTCAGTGGCCCCAGCTGGCAGACCGTGGTGAGCTTTCTCACCGCCACCCTGGTGATCGCCCTGGCCATGGGCCCGGTGAGCCTGGTCGCCCTGCGCGCCCAGTTGCCCGATGCCCACCGCGCCTACCGATTGCCCTGGGCCGGTGTGTGGTGCAGCTCCGCCTTCGTGCTGGCCACCTGGGCAATCAGTTGGTGCGGCACCAGCTCCCTGCGAGGAGCCAGCCTGATCGTGCTGGTGCCGGCCGGGGTGTTTGCCCTGGCCGATCGCCAGCATCTAGGTCATGGACTTTGGTGGTTTCTGTACCTCGGCGGGATCGTGGCCATCACCGCCATCGAGCTGAACCTCACGACCCAGCTCACCGTGCTGGCGATCTGGGCCCTGGTGGTGTTCCCCATCGCCACCAGCTCCCGACTACCTCAGTTGCAACCCATGGTGGAAATGCGATAGGTGAAACCGGTGGCCGCCTGGTCTGCACTGGCACCGATCTTGAAGTTGAGCTGGCTCACGGTTTTGCCGGGAATGGCGGGGAAGGGGCCCCACATGCGGCCGGTACCCACTTGGGGCGCAAAAGACTCATTGATCACCTGCAAGCTGGAGCCGTCAGTGAACTTGAGATAGCCCTGAATGGGGTACGTGGCACTCACCGAAGAATTCGCGGTGAAGAAAAACTTGTAGCTAGCAAAAGGCTGGGTCACGAAGAAATCGGTGTTCCAGTTGGGCCGGCCAAACGGATTGCCTGGGCCGACAGTCTTGGTGACGATGTTGGTGACGCCATCGCCGCCAACTGGTGCCAGAAACTGGCAGGTCTGGGCATGGGCTGGAGCCAGGCCAGCAACCAGGGTGGTGCTGCACAGACCGGCCGCGAAGGCCGCCACAAAGGAAGCGCGCATCCAATTTCAAAGCGAAGTTACCCACCACTTCTATAACCTCAAACGCTCAAGAAGCGCTGGATCATCTCCGGACTGAGATCAGCCGTTGCGCCACTGGCCACAATCCCGCCCTTTTGCATGGCGTAATACCAGTCTGATTGGCGCACAAAGCTGGCGTGATGCTCCACCAGCAACACGGAAATCCCCGTCTCCCGAATGATGCGGCTCACGGCCCGCTGGATGTCGAGCACCACCGATGGCTGGATGCCCTCGGTGGGTTCATCGAGCAGCAGAAGGCGGGGCTTGCCGAGCAGGGCTCGGGCGATGGCTAGTTGCTGCTGTTGACCACCGGAGAGGTCGCCACCACGGCGGGCCAGAAACTTCTCGAGTACAGGGAAGAGCTCAAATACCAGCGGATCGATATGGCGATGGCGAGCCATACCCCCCGGCAGGGCTTCCAGGCCCAGCAGCAGGTTTTCGCGCACACTGAGCTGGGGAATGATCTCCCGCCCCTGAGGCACATAACCGATGCCGGCCCGGGCGCGGCGGTGGGGCAGCAGCGACGAGAGGTCCTGGCCTTCAAGCTGCACCGAACCACTGCGCTGGCGCAGCAAACCGATGATCGTCTTGAGCAGGGTGGTCTTGCCGACGCCGTTGAGGCCGATCAGACAGGCCATCTGGCCCGGCGCGATCGAGAGATCGACGTTGCGCAGGATGTGGCTCTCGCCGTAATACACGTTGAGGCCACGGATGGCGAGCAGGTGGCCATCACTACCCTCGGGGGGATGGGGGGTGGCTGGTTCGTGGCGGGAGATAGTGCTGGTCATGCTGGGTCCTCAACTCCTAAGTACACCTCGATAACGCGGGGATCGCGCTGGACCGCGTCCATGCTGCCCTCGCAGAGCACATGGCCCTCGTGCAGCACCGTGACGGGGCAGTTGAGTTCGTGGATGAAGTCCATGTCGTGCTCGATCACCAGCACGGTGTGATCACCGGCGAGGCTGCGCAGCAGCTCGCCGGTGCGCTCGGTCTCCTCATCGGAGAGCCCAGCGACTGGCTCATCCACCAGCAAAACCTCGGGATCCTGGGCCAGCAACATGGCGATTTCGAGCCACTGCTTCTGGCCGTGGGAGAGGCTGCCGGCCTGCTGGGAAGCGTGGGCTTCCAGGCCCACCACCGCGAGCAGCTGCTGCACTCGGTCGCGCTGGCCGGCACTGAGACTGCCAAACAGCAGGGTGAAGGGCGAATGGCTGCCCTTGACTGCCAACTCAAGATTGCGCCGTGGCGTGAGGTTCTGATAGACGCGCGGCGTCTGGAACTTGCGGCCGATGCCGAGCCTGGCGATGCGGTGCTCGCTGATGCCCACCAGCGAGCGACCGCGGAAGAACACATCACCCTTGGTGGGCCTCACCTTGCCGGTGATCACATCGAGGAAGGTGGTCTTGCCAGCGCCATTTGGGCCGATCACAGCCCGCAGTTCGCCGGGAGTGAGCGAGAGATTGAGGTCGTTGAGCGCCCAGAAGCCATCAAAGCTGACGCTCACCTGGCGCAGTTCAAGCAAGGCAGTCATGGCACACCTCCAGATCCTTTAGAACCGGTTTCTTCAGCAAAGGCACGGGCTTCGATCTCTCGCTTCTCAGCCTGTACGAGTGGATCGAGGTCAAGGCCCGGATAGGTGGGAGCCAGCGGCGACCAACCCAGCATCGCCTGGATGTGGCGAGGCCCGCCTTTGCGCCACCAGCCCACAACGCCATCGGGCAGGGCTGTGACCACCAGCAGGAAAAGCCCCCCCTGAACGAACAGCCAGGTTTCCGGTAGCTGTTCGCTGATCAGGCTCTTGGCGTAATTGATCAGCACCGCACCGAGCACGGCGCCAATCAGGGTGCCGCGGCCTCCCACCGCCACCCAGATCACCATCTCAATCGAGAAGGGCACCGACATGAATTGGGGCGAGATGATGCCCGATTGCACGGTGTAGAGGGCACCACTGATACCGGCAAGGGCACCAGCGACCGTGAACACCAGGGTTTTGTATGCGGTGGGGTTGTAGCCGGTGAAACGCAGCCGCGGCTCGTCATCACGCACTGCCACTAGGGCGTCGCCAAAGCGGCCGCTGGTAAGCCAGCGGCAGAGGAACCAGGCAGCCACCACGAGCAACACGGTGATCCAGAAGAGGTAGCGCTGCATGCCATCGGAACCAACCAGCTCACCGAAGAAGCGGGCGGTGTCGGTCTTGAGGCCGTTGGTGCCGTTGATCAGCTTCTGCTGGCCGTTGAAGAAGTTGAAAAACACCAGCAGGGCCGCCTGGGTGAGGATCGAGAAGTACACCCCTTTGATGCGATTGCGGAATACAAGGAAGCCCAGTACTCCAGCCACAATCGCCGGAATCAGCCAAATCGCCACAAGCGTGAACAGGGGCGAGTTGAACGGCTGCCAGAAGAGGGGCAGGCTCTTGACGCCATAAAGGCTGAAGAACTCCGGCAACTGGCCGGGCTCAAGCGAATTGAGCGAAAGATGCATGCCCAGGGCATAGCCGCCAAGGGCAAAGAAGATCCCTTGACCAAGGCTGAGCAAGCCGGTGAAGCCCCAGATCAGATCGACACCCAGAGCGACGATGCCGAGGGCCAAAAAGCGACCGAGCAGGTTGAGCCGAAAGGGCGGCAACACGAAGGGCAGGATCAGGGCGGCGGCCACGATCAAAATCCAGGGCCACCAGCGGCGCAGAAAGACGATTAGGGAGGGTGAGCTATTCATCGCCTCAGGCCTCCACCATGCGTCCCTTCTGTGGGAACAGGCCCGCAGGCCTGAACTGCAGAAAGACGACAATCAGTACGAACACAAGCACCTTCGCCATCGACGTGGTCGCGAAGAAGGTGATCGTCTCGTTCAGGCCGGCGGGCATCGTCGGCCAAAGCAGCAGCAGGGAACCAGAGCCGAGCACATAGCTCAGGATGCCGATGCCGAGAGCCGCCACCACGGTGCCGAGCAGTTTGCCGACCCCACCGAGCACCACGACCATGAAGCAATCAACGATGTAGTTACCGCCGAGGTTTGGTCCCACCGAACCCAGCAGGGTGACAGCGACACCGGCCACCCCGGCCAGCCCCGAGCCAACCAGAAAGGTAAGGGCGTCGACCTTTTCGGTGGGAATGCCAAGGCAACTGCTCATCGGCCGGTTCTGGGTGACGGCCCGAATGCGGATACCCCAAACACTCTTCTGCAGGAACCAGTTCACCGCCACAAGGGCAATTGCCGTCAGCGCGATGATGAACAGACGGCCGGTGGGCATCGTCACCCCCGCCACATCGATCGAGCCGCGCAGCCACTGCGGCGCCGTGACGTCAATGTTGCGAGCGCTGAACCAGGGCTGATCCATGGCTCTCACGGTGCCAAGGGCCGAGGCAAGCCCAATACCCAGAGCGCCGGCCAGCACCCAGCTGCCAACGCCAAGCAGCGGCGTCCAACGCTTCTGCCACCAGCCCTGGGGGGTGAGGCGCGGCGCGAACAGCCCCAGCAACACCGCCAGCAGCAGGCCGAGAAAGAAGGCCGTGGAAACGGAGCGCACGAACTGCTGCAGGATCAGGCTGACGCCCCAGGTGGCCAGCAAGGTTTCCAGGGGGCGGCCGTAGAGGCGCCTAATCACTGTTTTCTCAAGCAACAACCCGGCCAAGCCACTAACCAGGAAGGCGATCGGTATCGCAATCAGTAAATAGATGGGGAAAAGGCCGGAGAGGGGGCCGTTCTTGAGCAGGTTCTGCACCACGAAGGTGGTGTAGGCACCGAGCATCATCAATTCGCCGTGGGCCATGTTAATGACACCCATCAGGCCGAAGACCACAGCGAGGCCAAGCGCCGCCAGCATCAGCACAGAGCCGATCGCCAGGCCGTTGAAGAGCGTGTCGTAAAGAGCTGTCATGGAGTCCCGAGGGGGACAAAGGAACAAGAACAAAAAGAAAAAAGGGGAAGAAGACTAGATGTCTCTCCCCCCGTGCGGTTAATCAAAGTGGGCTGATCACATCCTGAACTTGCCAGCATCGGGACGATCCTGCGTCCAATCACAGGTGTAGCCCTTGGTCTCAGGAACGAACTGGTTCCAGGCAATTGGCTTGAGCACACCCTTGTCTTCGATGATCTTGAACATGCCGTCCTTTTGGACCTCGCCAATCATCACCAGCTCAGTGGTGTGATGGTTGGGCTGCACCTCGATCTTGCCCTGTGGGGCATCGAAAGTGACACCAATCAGGGCCTTGCGCACTGCGTTGTCATCGACGCTATCAGCCTTCTCAGCTCCAGCGGCCCAGAGATAGACCATGTTGTATGCGGATTCGGCCGGGTCGTTGGTGACGCGGTTTTCGCCATACTTGGCCTTGAAGTTCTTGGTGAACTCCTTGGAAGCTGGTGTATCAAGGCTCTGGAAGAAGTTCCAGGCCGCATAGGTACCTTCGAGATACTCGGGACCGATTGCCGCAACCTCCTCCTCGGCGATTGAGAAGCTCATGATTGAATAGCCGTTGGCAGGGGTGATGCCAGCGGCCTTCATCTGCTTGAAGAAGGCAACGTTGCTATCGCCATTAAGGGTGTTGACGATCACGCCACCCTTGGGCAGGGCCTGCTTGATCTTGGCAATAATCGGAGCCACCTCAGTGTTGCCAAGCGGCAGGTAGTCCTCGCCGACCAGATTGCCACCCTCAACCTTGAGCTGCTCCTTCATGATCGTGTTCGCGGTGCGCGGATACACGTAGTCGGAGCCCACTAGGAAGAAGTCCTTACCCTTGTTCTTCAACAGCCAGGAGACCGCCGGTTCGGCCTGCTGATTAGGGGTGGCACCGGTGTAGAAGATGTTCCGGGAGCACTCCTGGCCTTCGTACTGAATCGGATAGAAGAGGAAGTGATCCTTGGCCTCAAATACCGGCAGCATCGCCTTACGGCTAGCTGAGGTCCAGCCTCCAAACACCACAGCCACCTGATCCTGATCGATCAGTTTCTTGGCTTTCTCGGCGAAGGTAGGCCAATCCGAAGCGCCATCTTCTTCGATCGGTACAATCTTTAGCTTCTTACCCTCGATGGTGATCCCGCCCTTGGCGTTGATCTCATCGATGGCCATCAACTCGGCTTCAGCCACCGTGTTTTCGGAGATGGCCATGGTGCCGGAGCGGGAATGCAGAATCCCCACCTTCACTTCACCGTCAAAATCGCCAGATGCCTTTTCGCCGCCTCCGCAGGCCACCAGCGACAGGCTGGCTGCCATCGCGGTAGCTCCAGCGACGTAACGCATGGTTGTTTTGCGCATCAGGGAAGACTTCATAAAAACTCCTACGGGAAACCGCTGAACATCCCGCTGCTATTTAGCGGTCTTCGGAAGGTATCCAGTCGTCATCCGTGGCTGTGTAGCGGTTGTAACCGTTCCCTTAAACACAAACTAATCAGGGCAGCTGGGCCCACAAAAACTGCTCCACCGCCTCCAGCCCCTCACCGGTGCGGATATTGGTGAAGCACCAGGGGCGCCCAGGGCGCATGCGCTCGGTGTCGGCCTCCATTACCGCCAGGCTGGCTCCCACCATCGGTGCCAAGTCGATTTTATTGATCACCAGCAGGTCGGAGCGGGTGATCCCCGGGCCGCCCTTGCGAGGGATCTTGTCGCCAGCGGCGACATCGATCACATAGATGCAGAGATCCACCAGCTCTGGGCTGAAGCTGGCCGCCAGGTTGTCGCCGCCGCTCTCCACCAGCACCAGATCCAGATCGGGAAAGGCCGCCTCCAATTCGGCTACCGCCGCCCGGTTGATTGAGCAGTCTTCGCGGATGGCGGTGTGGGGGCAGCCGCCGGTTTCGACGCCACGGATGCGCTCGGGCTCCAGGGCCCCAACGCGGGTGAGGAACTGGGCGTCCTCCTGGGTATAGATGTCGTTAGTTACAACCGCCAATTGCAGGCGATCGCGCAGTCGCCGGCACAGGGCCTCCACCAAGGCCGTTTTGCCCGAACCCACCGGCCCAGCCACGCCCACCCGCAGCTTGCTCATCCGATCCGCTCAGCTGCGAAACAGCCTGGAGTACAGCTCGGCATGGCGCAACTGGGCCAGACCTGAACCCACGCCACCGCTCCAAAGCTGGTCGGGATCGGCAGCCGCCAGTTCCAGGGCCCGCTCGGCGATCAAGGGCGCCAGGCCCAGCTGCAGGCGCTGGGCCTCGGTGGGTCCTAGAGGCACCAGCCGCAACGCCGCACTGAGCTGGTTTGCCACCCAGCCGTATAGGTAGGCCTCCACCAGCTCGGTGGCGGCAACCTCCAGGGCGCGGCCCGCCAGGGCAAAGGCTGCCGGCCAGGCCAGGTTCAGGGCGGGCGGGTTGAATCCCAGGTCGGCCAGCAGCCCCAGCAGCGAAGCGCCCATCTGGCGCTGCTGGGCTCGCACCTCGGCCGCCTCGCGCAGGGCCAGCAGCCAGCTGTCGCGCTCGCGCAATTCGACTGCCTCAGCCACCAGCAAGCCCGGCAGGCTCGCCGCCTCCAGCACCAGGGTGCCGCGCTGCAGCTCGGCCTCCAGCCAAGCCCTCACCCCGACGCCATCCAGCAAAAGCCCGCGCTGCACCAGCACCTCCAAGCCCTCCGAATAACTGAAGGCACCAACCGGCAACGCCGGGCTGATCAGTTGAAACAACCGCAACCGGCTAGTGGTCATGGCTGTGGCCATAGGCACCCGACTCGGGCTGAAAGGGAGCCTGCAGCTGATCCACCTGGAGGCCGCGATGCTCCAGCAGGTGGGCCAGAACGGAGTCGGCGAGCAGGCGCAATTCACCGGCCCTGATCTCCATAGCCACGTGGCGATTGCCAAGGTGATAAGCGGCCTGGAGCAGGGCCAGGGGATCGGAGCTGCGCACCTGGATCAGCTCCTCCACCGCCGCCCGCACCTGCACCAGCGGTTCGGCAGGCGTGGCGGCAAGCCACTCACCGGGCTCCAGGGCTGCCCCCCGGGGCAGCTGCAGCAGCACCTGCCGGCCACAGGGAGTGCAGCGCAACCCCCGCAGCTGGGTGCGCTCCGCCGCCGAAAGGGCCAGCACCAAGGCAGGAACAGCCGCCGGGCTTGCCGTTAGGCCGCGCTCACGCAGCAGCAACGGCTGGTCGGCAGGCTCAGAGCTGGCCATCGCCGGGTGCACCATGGTCTTTAAACAGCATGACTGGTGAATCATCCCGACACCATTGCGGCAGGCCGCTGGCACGGCGCCGCTGAGCTGGAGTTCCCGGCCCGGCAGCGCAGTCAAGGGGAGCCGCCTGCAACAGTTCACCAGGGCTGGGCCACCTCCCCCCTGAAATTGCAACGGGCATACCCCCAGGCAGGCGGCCGCTGCGAGCTGCCCCTGCTGCACACCGCCGGCGGCCTGGTGGGGGGCGACCAACTCACGGTGCGGGCCCACCTTGGCCCTGCCAGCCAGGCCCTACTTACCAGCGTGGCGGCCCAGAAGGTGTATGGCACGGTGGGGCGCTCTCGCCTGGTGCCGCAGGGCCAATGGGCCAGGCAGAGCCTGCACTTCAGCCTTGAAGCCGGTAGCGACCTGGAATGGCTGCCCCAGGAGCTGGTGCTGTTTGCCGGCGGGCTGCTGGAGCAGAACCTCACGGTGGAGCTGGCACCAGGAGCCAGCTGGCTGGGCATGGACGTCGTACGGCTGGGCCGCAGCGCCGCCGGCGAAACCCTGGGCCAGGGCTGCTGGCGCTCGCGGCTGCAGGTTTGCCGCCGCGGCCCCGACGGTCGCCGCTGGGAGCTGGTGGATCCCCTGGAAATCAGCGACGCCAACCTCGCAGCTGAACACGGCATGGCTGGCCAGCCGGTGCTGGGATCGCTGGTGTGGGCAGCGCCGCAGCCCCTGGGGGCCGCTGCCCTCGCCCAGCTGCTGGCCGACTGCCGCAGCGACCGCGAGGGCCTGGAGGGCGACATGGCCTGCGGCGCCCTGGACCAGGGCCTGATCGCCCGCTACCGCGGCCACTCCAGTCAGGCGGCCCGGTTTTGGTTCACTAGGTTGTGGGCCCGGATTCGGGCCGTGCGTGGCCTCAGCTCTCCTGAATTGCCACGGGTATGGCCCTTCCAAGAACAGCCCTTGGGTTCAATTTGAACGGGTCAATGCGCCCTAGTCCTGCCACAGTTGCGCCATGCACCTCACCCCCCAGGAAAAGGACAAGCTGCTGATCGTCACCGCCGCCCTGCTGGCGGAGCGACGACTCAACCGCGGTCTGCGGCTCAACCACCCTGAGGCGGTGGCCTGGCTCAGCTTTCAGGTGATCGAAGGCGCCCGCGACGGCAAGACCGTTGCCGCCCTGATGGCCGAGGGCAGCACCTGGCTGAGCCGTGAGCAGGTGATGGAGGGGGTGGCGGAGCTGGTGAGCGAAGTGCAGATCGAGGCGATGTTTCCCGACGGCACCAAGCTTGTGACCCTGCACGACCCGATCCGCTGATCCCCCGAGCCATGCCCCCCCTGATCCCTGGTGAACTACTGACCGAACCCGGCGAGATCGTGCTGAACGCCGGCCGGCCCGTGACAACGCTGCTGGTGGCCAACAGCGGCGACCGGCCCGTGCAGGTGGGCTCCCATTTCCATTTCCACGAAGCCAACAGCGCGCTCAAATTTGACCGCGACGCCGCCCGCGGCCTGCGGCTCGACATTCCCGCCGGCACGGCTATCCGCTTCGAGCCCGGTGACAGCCGCGAGGTGCAGCTGGTGCCCTTCGCCGGCGAGCGCCGCGTCTTCGGATTCAACGGCTTGGTCAACGGACCGCTCGATTAACCCTTTTCCACATGCCATACCGCATCTCCCGCCGCGCCTACGCCGAGACCTACGGCCCCACCACCGGCGATCGGCTGCGCCTGGCCGACACCGAACTGTTTCTGGAGGTGGAAAAGGATTTCACCGTCTATGGCGATGAGGTGAAGTTTGGCGGCGGCAAGGTGATCCGCGACGGCATGGGCCAGAGCCAGACTCCCCGCGCTGAAGGCGCCGTGGACACAGTTATAACCAACGCCCTGATCCTGGATTGGTGGGGGATCGTCAAGGCCGACATCGGGCTGCGCGACGGCCGCATCTGCGCCATCGGTAAGGCCGGCAACCCCGACACCCAGGCGGGCGTGACGATCGTGGTGGGCCCGGGCACTGAAGCGATCGCGGGCGAGGGGCACATCCTTACCGCCGGCTCGATCGACACCCACATCCACTTCATCTGCCCGCAGCAGATTGAAACGGCCCTGGCCAGTGGTGTAACCACCCTGCTGGGGGGCGGCACCGGCCCGGCCACCGGCACCAACGCCACCACCTGCACCCCGGGCGCCTTTCACCTGGCCCGCATGCTGCAGGCCGCCGAGGGGCTGCCGGTGAACCTCGGCTTTTACGGCAAAGGCAACGCCTCCACTCCTGAAGCGATCGAAGAGCAGGTGCGCGCCGGCGCCTGCGGTCTGAAGCTGCACGAAGACTGGGGCACCACCCCAGCTGCGATCGACTGCTGCCTCACGGTGGCCGACCGCTTCGACGTGCAGGTGTGCATCCACTCCGACACCCTCAACGAGGCGGGCTTTGTGGAAGACACGATCCGCGCCATCGGCGGCCGCACGATCCACACCTTTCACACCGAGGGGGCCGGCGGCGGCCACGCCCCGGACATCATCAAGATCTGCGGCGAGGCCAACGTGCTGCCCAGCAGCACCAATCCCACCCGCCCTTACACCCGCAACACGCTCGAGGAGCACCTCGACATGCTGATGGTTTGCCACCACCTGGATCCACGCATCCCGGAAGACGTGGCCTTCGCCGAATCACGCATCCGCCGCGAAACGATTGCCGCCGAAGACATCCTCCACGACCTAGGCGCCTTCTCAATCATTGCCAGCGACTCCCAGGCCATGGGCCGGGTGGGCGAGGTGATCACCCGCACCTTCCAGACCGCCCACAAGATGAAGGTGCAGCGCGGCGCCCTGCCCGAAGACTCCAGCCGCAACGACAACACCCGGCTGAAGCGCTACATAGCCAAAACCACGATCAACCCGGCTATTGCCCACGGGCTCGATTCCCAGATCGGTTCGGTGGAGGTGGGCAAACTGGCCGATCTGGTGTTGTGGAAGCCGGGCTTTTTCGGGGTGAAACCGGAATTGGTGATCAAGGGTGGCTCGATCGTGTGGGCCCAGATGGGTGATGCCAACGCCTCGATCCCCACCCCCGGGCCAGTGCACGGCAGGCCGATGTTTGCCGCTTTTGGAGCCGCCCTAGCGCCCAGCTGCCTCACCTTCATGAGCCAGGCAGCCCTCGATGCCGACCTACCCCGCCAGCTGGGCCTGAAACGCCCCTGCGTGCCCGTGACCAACACCCGCGGCGACATTGGCAAGGCCTCAATGAAAAACAACACGGCCCTGCCGAACGTTGAGGTAGACCCCCAGACCTATGAGGTATTCGCAGATGGGGTGCTGCTCAGCTGCGAACCAGCCGAGGTGCTGCCAATGGCCCAGCGTTACTTTCTGCTGTAGCTGGGCTTCCGTATCAACCCACACCGGCAACGACCCCAACGGGTGGACATGATCCCGCCATGGCAGGTGACGCGGCATGTTTACCGAATACAGACCAAATCGGGGCTACGACGAATACTTCAGTGCACCTGATCAGCCCCGCAGCGCCCTGCAGCCCCTGCTCTCCTCCTTGGGCCAGCTGGGCCTCGATGAGCTAAATCGCAACCACGCGGCCGCCGGCGTTTTGCTGCGGCGGCTGGGGGCCACCTTTCGCCTGAATGGCTCGGGCAGCCAGGGGGGTGAGCGCATCCTGCCCTTCGATCCCCTGCCGCGCCTGATCAGCAGCAGCGACTGGCAACGACTGGAGGAGGGTCTATTCCAACGGCTGGAAGCCATCGACCTATTTCTGGCCGATGTCTATGGGCCCCAGCGAATCCTGAACGATGGCGTGATTCCGCGGCAAGACGTGGAGAGCTCCCAGGGCTGGCGGCCCCAGCTGCAGGGCTTCCAGCCACCGCTTGGCCGCTGGTGCCATATCTCGGGTCTGGATCTGGTGCGCGATGGCCAGGGCACCTGGCGCGTGCTGGAAGACAACCTGCGCTGTCCCTCCGGCGTGGCCTACTTCCTCGAGAACCGGCGCGTGATGAAGCGGATGTTCCCGAGTCTGTTTGCGGGTCGCACGGTGCAGCCGATCGACGATTACCCCTCCCACCTGCTGCAGACCCTGCGGGAGCTCGCCCCCTGGACCGATACGCCCAAGGTGGTTCTGCTCACCCCCGGAGTGTTCAACAGCGCCTACTTCGAGCACAGTTACTTGGCCCAGCAGATGGGCATCCAGCTGGTGGAGGGCCGCGACCTGATCTGCCAAGACGACCGGGTGTGGATGCGCAGCACGGCCGGACCCGAACCGGTGGATGTGATCTACCGGCGCATCGACGACGACTTCCTCGACCCGGCGGTGTTCCGCAGCGATTCGATGCTGGGGGTGCGGGGGCTGATGTCGGCCTACCGGGCGGGCCGGGTGGCAATCGCCAATGCGCCCGGCACCGGCGTCGCCGACGACAAGCTGATCTACGCCTACGTGCCGGAGATGATCCGCTATT
>CAZKER010000012.1:0-2875 GCA_964551845.1 uncultured Cyanobium sp. | reverse complement strand
CGGCAAGCAGGAAGGCAAGGGCCTGTGGCGCCGTTTTTTCCTGGTGCGAGACGCCTTTGCCTCCCTCGGTCCGGCCGCCGTTCTCACCGTGCATCGCAGCCAGGGCAGCACCTTTGCCGAGGTGTTTGTTGATGGTGATGTGTTCTGGCCCAGCGACGCCGTGCTGCGCCGCCAGTTGGTTTACGTGGCCGTGAGCCGGGCCAGCCAGGCGGTGTCGCTGGTGGCCAGCCCCGGCCCGTTGGCCGACAAGCAGCTCTGGAGCCAGTGGTTGCAGGCTGATCCCTGATCTCCCGCCCGGCTCCTAGGCCAGTAGCAGGCCTTCGATGCCCTGCCAGCCCAGGTATATCGCCAGAGCCACGCTCACCAGTCCCACCAGCAGGTCACCCTTGGCGAATAGCCACTGCTTGCCCCGCTCCAGCAGGGGCAGGATTCGCTCCGGGCCAATCAGCAGCAGGGCCAGCAGCGGCAGCAGCAGCAGGCTGGCGCTCACCAGGCTGAATAGCCCGGTGGCCAGCAGCTCCTGGCCGCGGCCGAGCTCCGCAGACAGCAGGCTGCTGGCGGATTTAGCAAACAGAAATAGATCATCGGGGCTGGCTACCTGCAGACCGGCACTGATGGCGAGCAGCAGCGGCAGGGGTAGGGCGCAAAACTGGTCGAGGCGGCGCGTCCAGCCCGGCGGTCCCGCGCCCTCCTCTTCTTTATTGAGCAGCTCCTTCACCCCTAGCCCCAGCAGGGCGCCGGCGGCCAGTAGGTCGAGGCCGGTGAGGTGGTCGCTGCCCTTGTCCATGCTGAGCAACAAGCCGTGCCCCACCGTGAGCAGCAGGGTCAGGGCCAGGGCGGCCGTGACCAGCCAGCCAGCCACAAATAAGCCACCCCGCTGCAGGGGCTTGGGGCCGAGCAGGAGCAGCAGCAGCAGGCCGATGTGCAGTGGTGAAAAGCCGATCGCCAGACCAAACGCTGATAGCTCGCCGAGCAGGTTGGTACTCATGGTGCGGGCGTCATCCGGGCATTCCAGCGCACCACCGTGCGCCGTTCCCGCTCGTGGCCGAGCACCGAGAGCGTGGCTGTATTGAGGTTGAACAGGGCTCCGCCCGCGGCCCCTAGCCCTAGCCAGCTACCCGCCAGGCTGCGCAAGATATGGCCGTGGGCCACCAGGGCAACGGCGCCTACCTCGGCCTGGGAGGCCACCAGGGATTCGGCTAAGGCGATCACCCGCCGGCAGCGCTGCTCCACTTCAGGGCAGCTTTCACCGTCTGGGCAACCATGACTCCATACGCTCCAGCCGGGCACCTGGGCGCGGATCTCGGCGGTGGTGATGCCCTCATAGCGGCCGTAGTCCCACTCCTGCAGGTCGGGGCAGATCCGGGCGGCCTCCCCCAGACCCGCCAGCTCGGCCGTGCGCCGCGCCCGTTGCAGCGGACTCACCAGCACCGCCGCAAAGCGCTGGTCAGCCAGCACTGGCGCCAAGGCCCGGGCCTCCGCTTCGCCCTCCGGCAGCAGGGGCAGGTCGGTGCGGCCGGTGTGGCGTCCGTCGCGGGCCCATTCGGTGATCCCATGGCGCAGCAGCCACAGTTCGAGCTGGGGAGGGGTGTTCAACTTTTCTGGCATCTTGCCTTGCACTTACTCCACTTTCAGCGACGCACTTCAAACCAGTCGGTGCCGGTGGCTGCCACCTGGCTGCTGGCCACGCTGTTAACCGCGGCTTCAGCCGGGCCCTTCTCGCACCAGAGCCGCAGCTCGGTGAGCTCCTGCGGGTAACCCTCAGCCTCGATCTCTACCGAACCGTCGGGGCGGTTACGCACCCAGCCGCTCAGGCCAAGATCCTGGGCCCGCAGGCTGCAGGCAGCTCGGTAGCCCACCCCCTGCACGAGGCCGCGCACGATCAGGCGCCAGCGTTCCTGCTGGATCTGGGCACGGGGCTCGTGGGGCTGCACGAAGCGGCGCTCGTCGGCAGCGGCGCGGCGCGCGCGGCTGCGGCGGCCAGGCGAGAGGGAATCACCGGGCATCCAGCCCAGTGGAGATGCAGCCAGCTGGCGTGCACGTTCGGCGCTGTCCATCCTTCGCTCCGGGTAGCAGTCCCCCAGCCATCAAGCTGCCACAGCCCGCCGCTGGCTGCCACAGGTTCGAGTTGCCAGCGGTGAAATTCATGGCCGCAGAAGCTTTCGCCTGGTCGCACCAGCAGGCCACTCGCCGTGGCGGTAGCCGTGCGATAGCCCAGGCTCAGTGCTCCTTTGCGGGCCTGGAAGGGCAGCACGCCCGCCATCGGCTGTAGCTGCCCCTCGCCATCGGCCAGCTCCTCGCCCAGCAGCAGCAGGCCGCCGCACTCGGCCACCAGCGGTAGCCCTGCCGCTGCCGCCCGGGCCAGGTCGCTCAGGCTGCGCCGGCTTGCCGCCAGCTGGCTGGCGTGCAGCTCCGGGTAGCCCCCCGGCAGCAGTACCGCCCGGCAGCCGTCGGGTAGGGGCTCATCGGCCAGGGGGCTCCAGGCCAGCGGCTCCAGTCCCACCGCCTCGAGTAGCTCGCCGGCCTCGGGGTAGCGGAAATGGAAGGCCGCATCGCTGGCGATCGCCACCGGCAGGCGCTGGGGGCTTTGCCGCGGGCGCTGGGGGCTTTGCCGCAAGCACCAAGTGATCGGATTTTCGGCGCCGGCTTGGGGGGTGGGTGGTGCCAGCAGTGGGACTAGCCGCTCCAGATTCAAGTGGCGGACGGCCAGCTCGGCCCATTGGTTCTGGCGCTGTTCGAGATCGTGAAGCTCTCCGGGCGGTAGCAGGCCCAGGTGGCGTGAGGGAAGCTCCAGGCTGGGGTGGTGCGGCAGCACACCCAGCAGCGGCACCTCGATGCTCGCTAGCGCTTCGGCCAGTAGGGCGTGGTGACGCTC
>CAZKER010000011.1:0-4874 GCA_964551845.1 uncultured Cyanobium sp. | reverse complement strand
GGCTACCTATGGCTTGCGCAATCACGAGGTGTTCTTCTGCGATCTTTCGGCCCTGGCCCCCGGCGGCGATCGGGTGATTCGGGTGCTACCCACCTCTAAGACCGGCGAACATCAGGTGTGGCCTTTCCAGCCTGAGTGGGTGGAGCACTTCGGGTTGGAGCAGCTGGGGTGCTCCAACCCGCCCCTGCCACCGGTGGCCACCGATCTGCGCCACACGACTCTGCAGCAGGTGGGCCGGCGGGTGGCCGAGCAGTTTCGCCGCTACGAGTTGCCGATCACCCCCTACTACCTGCGCCATGCCTGGGCGGTGCGCACCATCCACATCGGCCTGCCGGACACGGTGGCGGCTCGGATGATGGGCCACTCAGTGGCTATTCATACCCGCACTTATCACCACTGGATCACCCGGCGCGATCAACAGCAAGCGGTGGATTCGGCCTTGGCCCGCCGGCAGTCGGTGGCCGGAGCCCGCCAGAGTGCCGCCAGTGCCGTTGCCCTGCCGTGAGCCAGCCTGATTCCGCCGCAAACCAGCCCGACACCGCAGCTCCAGGGTCGGCCCTCGATGCGGTGGCTGCGGAGCTCGGACCCGGCGGCGATCTGGCACCGGAAGCAGACGCCGAGGGCTACCGACGCCGCATGGCCCGCCGCCAGGAGGTGCAGCGCCAGCGGGTGGGTGAGCGCAACCTGGAGAAGGGGCTGGTGCTGGTGTTTACCGGTGACGGCAAGGGCAAGACCACGGCGGCCCTTGGCCTGGCGCTGCGCACCCTGGGTCACGGCGACGCGGTGGCGGTGGTGCAGTTCATCAAGGGGGGCTGGCAGCCGGGCGAGGCCAAGGCCCTGGAGTTGTTTGGCGACGCCCTGGCCTGGCACGCCCTGGGCGAAGGCTTCACCTGGGAAACCCAGGACCGCGAACGCGATCGCCAGCTAGTGCAGCTGGCCTGGGAGCGCTCCTGCACCTACCTGGCCGACGAGCACCGCAAGCTGGTGGTGCTCGATGAGGTGAACGTGGCCCTCAAGCTGGGCTATCTGACGGTGGAGCAGGTGATCGAGGGGCTGGCACTGCGGCCCGAGCTCACCCATGTGGCCCTCACCGGCCGCGGCGCGCCGCCGGCCCTGCTGGAGCGCGCCGACCTGGTGACCGAGATGAAACTGGTGCGCCACCCCTTCCGCGAGCAGGGGGTGAAGGCCCAACGGGGAATTGAGTTCTGAAGCCGGTGCTGATGCTGCTCACGACCCCGCCCGAGACGCACGCCCACTTGGACGGGACTCTTTTACCGCGGGGCTTTTTCCTCGGCCTGGGACTGATCTATCTGGCGGCTCTAGCGCTCGATCGTCTGGCGGCGAGCTGGCGTCTGCCGGGGGCGGCGGCTGTGTTGCTGCTGGGCCTCGCCATCCCCACCGATCTGCTGGCCCGCGCCCAGCCCTTAGGCCCCTTGCAGTTTGAGACGCTCCACCTAGTGAGCCTGGCGCTGCTGCTTTTCTATGCCGGTCTGCGCACCGATCTGCGCCGCATCCGTGGCATGGAGTCCGCAGGCCTGCGGCTGGGCACGCTGGGCCTGCTGATCACGGTGGGGATCACGGGCCTGGCGCTGCTGCTGCTGGCGCCTGCCCTGCCGGTGGGGCTGCCGGCGCCGGTGGTCTGGCTGGCGGTGTGTTGCCTGGCGGCGACCGACAGCGGCGCCCTGGAGGATCTTTTGGTGGCCCTGCGCCACGGAGTGCGTGGCCCGCTGGTCCACCTGCTCCAATTCGAAGCGGCGCTCAGCACCGTGATGGCCCTGCTCGGCTTCGGGTTTGCCTCGGCGATCCTGCAGGGCCAGGTCCATGGGGGGAACGAGGCGTTGCAAGTGGCCCTGGCGAGCCGCTTGCCGGAGCAACTGGCAGCTCTGGCCCTGCATGTGCTGGCCGGGCTGGTTGCCGGTGTGGCGGTGGGCGGTTTAGCTCCGCGCCTGATCGATCGGCTGGTCCGTTCCGACCAGCATCTCCTGCTGGTGGCCATCGCTCTGGCGTTCGTTGCCTTCGGCTTCGGCCAGTTGCTGGGGGGTGGCGGCCTGCTGGCGGTGTTTCTCGCCGGGGGGTGTCTCTCCAACGGCCGTTATCGCATCGCTCGTTTCGAGCATCAGGCGCTGGGGCGGGTGATGCAGCCCTTCAACACCGCCGCCGAACTCACGGTGCTCCTGCTGCTTGGGCTGATGGTGAAGCCGGAGGTCCTGGTCACGGTGCTGCCGGTGGGGCTAGCCCTGGCGCTGGTGCTGCCCCTGGCCAGGCTGGTGGGGGTGGGGGTGGTGCTGCGCCCGCCGGCCTTCCCCCGCAATGAGCGACTGATCGTGACGGGCTGCGGCCTTCGCGCTGCCGTGCCCCTGGCCCTCGCGGTGTCGCTCACCGAGGAACTGCCCCACCTGGGGGGCATCACGGCCGCTGCCGTTGAACCGCTCGCCGAGCAACTCCTGGCCCTGATTTTCGCAGTGGTGCTGATCGGTCTGGTGCTGCAGCCGTTAGCGATGCGGCAGCTGCTGCCCGCCTTTGCCGCCCGCCGGCCCACTCGCCAACATGGGCCCACAGCTTCAGGCCCGTGATGCGCCGTCTCCCATCGCTCGCCCCTGTGGTGGTCTGCCTGGTATTGGGGGGCTGCGGGGTGAACCAGCAGTCCAGGCAAGAAGCGGCCGCCAGCACCGCACCCATCCGGATCGAGCTAGACACGAAAAACCCCTCGATGAGCTTCGGGCTCTTGAGCCGCGGCGAGGAGCGCACGATCTTCAAGCCGGGCTTCGGCCGCAACGGCGTCACCTGCGCCGGCAGCCGGTTTGAGGAGGGCTATACACCCCTTGGCCGCTTCAAGGTGAACGCGATTCTCAGCGGCGATCGCTTCGTGATGGATCCGGCATTGGTCGCCCAATCGGGCAAGAGCGAAGCCGAGCTGCGCAAAACGCTCTTCCGCAACATGAACGCCATCGACTTCAACGGCGACGGCGAAACCGGCGAATACGGCATCGGCTACATCAGTTTGGCGCCGGTGGACAGCGTCAAACAGCCATTTGCGTTCAACACTTACAACGGCAAATTCCGCTGGTACAGCTTCGCCATCCACGGCAGCAACAACGACCAGCGCATCGGCCAGAAGGTGACCGGCGGCTGCGTGAACGTGACCGAGCCTGACCTGAAGACCCTGCTCAGCTCCGTGAAGCTGGGCGATGAAGTGGTGATCAACGCCACCGGGCCCTGCACGCCGTGAGGGCACATACCCAAGTCGGATTGGCTTTATCTATGGAGTAGTGGCCATGGCGATGGGAGCCTCAGGAAGGCTCAGCGATGCTCATGCGGCTCGGGCTGGTTCAGCTGCGGTAACAGTGGCGGCGGGCCCAGCTGGTCGAGCGCAAAGCAGCTGCCGTAGCTGGGTGTGGGGTGCATCGAGTAGAAGCGCGGTGAGGGCTCACCGCCGAGGCGTCGCCGCAGGGCCAGCCAGCCGCCGGCGATCAGGCTGCGGCTGCGCAGCGCCAGCAACACACAGCGCTGGAGGACGCCCGGCGCCGCGGGCCAGCCGAGGCTGCCGGCCACTTCATTGGCCAACAGGCTCTGGAGAACACGCCGCAGCAACGGACGCAGCGGTGCCGGCCAGTCGGCCAAAAGCATGCCCAGGGTGGCCTCCGCAATTCTCTGGTTGCTTGCGGCGTAGCGGAACGTCTCCTGCTCCACCCGCTCGTTGAGCGCTAGCAGTGCGGCCAGGTTGGACGGGATCGCCGTGATCCCCATCCGCTCCCCCGCCGCCTGCCAGAAGCGGAACAGATGGTCCCGCTCCTCGTTCGTTAGCCCACGCCAGCCATAGCGCTCAAGCCACCGGATCGGCTCGGCCACGAAGCTGGAGAGCACATACAGGAAATCGTCGTTGGTGATGGCGTAGTGGCCGTGGATGCGGTTCATGCGGGCGATCACTGCCGCGCCTGGCGCGCTGCCTAGTCCGTGGCGCAGCAGCTCGGCCACCATCAGACCGGTGTCGTCGTAGCGCTTGCGCGGCCGCTGTTCAAACTCGCCGGTGTGCGCCAGCAGCGCCGAGATTGAGGGAACGCAGAAGGATTTCAGCAGTGCCAGTTCCAGGGCCCGGGTTACATCCCAGGGGAAGAGCACACCAGCCAGCCGGTGGCAGCAGGCCTCGGAGGCCTCAAGTGTCATGGGGTGGGGGCAGAGTTGATCCAAAATCGCACCCTTTTGGGCTTGGTGCCTGCCGACAGGCACTAAGCCAAGAGATCATTCTGCGATTCACATCCAGACCCCTTCCGGCCATGGAAGTATTCAGATTTCTTGCTTGATTGCATGAGTGAGTCTATTCGCCCGTTTACCCATCAAACTGCGGTCAGGCCGCCATCCAGACGGATCACTTGACCACAGATGAAGTTGGAGGCATTGGATGAAAGGAATAGCACTAGATCAGCAACTTCGGATGGCTCACCGAAGCGTCCAGCGGGAATTCGCGCTTTCATCGGCTCTGCCTTATTGGCCTCTCCCCACACCTGCTGGCCCATCTCTGTGAGAATCACAGTAGGTGCAATCGCATTGGCCTGGATGTTGTAACGGCCCCACTCGGCAGCCATCGTCTGGGTGAGTAAGTTGAGGCCCCCCTTGGAAGCCGAATAGGCAGCATGGCCCACGGGGGCCAGCACAGCGGCAACCGAAGAAATATTGATAATCTTGCCGCGTCGCTGCTTGATCATTTCAGGCACCAGCCTTTGCGAAAGCAGATATGGTGCACGCAAGTTGACGGCCTGGGTCGCCTCCCAGTGTTCAAGAGTTGTGTTCAGCAGGTCTTCCACAAAAACGATTCCGGCGTTATTGACAAGGATGTCGACTGTGCTGAGCAGCTCCAGCGCCTGATCAGCCAGCCG
>CAZKER010000010.1:0-3286 GCA_964551845.1 uncultured Cyanobium sp. | reverse complement strand
GCACCGCTGAGGGCCTTGCGGCGCCGGCCTCCCGTTTCACTGAGGCGCCGGTTGCCCAGCGCCCACACCGCCAGAGCCACCATCAGGGTGTCGTCGGCGATGTAGCCCACGATGTAGAGGCCCAGGTAGCCGTAGTGCCCCCAGGCCAGCAGGGCCTGTTGACTCAGGACCGCGGTGTATAGCGCCGGCAGTCCTGCGGTGCAGAGCAGTTCCACCAGGTTCACCACCACGGCCAGCAAGGCCACCCCCGCCAGGGCCGGAGCCAGGCTCTGGGTCTGAACCAGGGCGCGCATGCGCTCGTAGAGCCCGGGCTTGGCACCCTCGGGAATCGACAGGGTGTAGCGCTGGCCGGGCCGGCTGGCATCGCCCAGGTTCACCCCACCGATCACCAGGGCCAGAGCGCCCAGCAGCAGCTGGATCGGACGGCTCAGGCCCAGCACCAGAAACACATTCAGCCAGGCGGCCATGAAGGCGTAGTAAACCGCGCCGCTCACCAGCACAAAGGTGCCAGCCACCAGGGCCAGGCGCCGGCGGTCCCGCCAGTGCACCAGCAGCGACAGGAGGAACAGCAACACCCACATCGCACAGGGGTTGAAGCCATCCGGCAACCCCAGGGCCAGGGTGAACAGGGGCATCCCCAGGCGGTCCACGCTGATCGGGCCCCATGGCCCTGCACGGATGAGGCCCTTGCTCGTCTGCTCCTGTTGCTCTCGCTGCACCAGCTCCTGCAGCTGACGACCCACACCGGCCGGGCCGTCAAAGCCCACCAGCACGGTGTCATGGATGACGAAGGTGGGCACCCCGGGGGCACGGATCCCGGCGCGGCGGCTGATGGTCTGCAGTTCAGCCAGGGCCCTGGGATCGGTCCCCACCTGGTGCAGCCGGACCTCCAGGGCCGGATGGGCCTGTTGCAGCTCCTGCAGATAATCCTCGGCGGCCGCGCAGTGCGGGCAGCCCTCCCGCACAAACACGTGCAGCACCTGAGACTGCCCAGGAACCTCGGCTGGCAGCGCCCGCGGCGCAACAGCCAGCACCAGGCCCACAACGACGGCCAGCAGCCACAGGCGGAGGGGGTGTTGCACCGTCACGGCCCTGCGGTCAGCCCACCGTCCAGTGTGGACAGTGCTGGCAGGCCTTGCCACCTTCCGTGCCATCGGGGCTGGGCCTGAAGCAGTTCAGGGGGCTCCTCCGGATCCAGCAGCTGCTCCCACAACGGATCTGAACCTGCTGCCATAGCAATTGGCACGCTCCCAGGCGCCCCCCAGACCGGCTACCTGCTTAGCGTCACACTGCGATCACGTTGAATGCAGGAACGGCCGTCAGACCATGAAAGAGCTCACGAACGCAATCAATGCCCACCTGGCCTCGGAATTCCAGGCCAGCCACACCTATCTGGCCATGTCGATCTGGCTGCGGGAGAAGGATCTGGCTGGCTTTTCCCAGTAAATGCTGCAAAAGAGCGATGAGGAACGCGGCCATGCGGCGCGCATGATCGCCTATCTGGTCGACTCCGACGAGGCGATGGAGCTGCCCACGGTGGAGGCGCCGAAGCGCAGCTGGACCTCGCGGCAGGAGCTGTTTGACCAGGTGTACGCCATGGAAAAGAGCGTGACCGCCTCGATCAACCATCTCTATGGCCTGGCGGAGAGCAAGAGCGAACGCACCGCAACCGCCATGCTCGATTGGTTTGTCGCCGAGCAGCTCCAGGAGGAGGCGGAAGCTCTCTTCGTGCTCAAGCGGTTACGGCTGGCTGGTGACAACAGCGCCGCCCTGCTCCTGCTGGATCAGCAGTTTCTGGAGGGGACTGCCCTGGCCCATGTGAAGGGCACGGGCTCGCGCGCGGTGGCTTGATCCCGCCACGGACTCTTCCGCTCACCTCCGTCGTGCCGCCCATCCATGACCACCAGCCGCTCCCGTCGTCGCCAGGGCCTGTCCTGGCAGCCGCCCTGGCGACAGGGAGCTGGTTGCCATGGCGGCTCCGCTGCTGAGCAACACCACAGCGGAGCTGTCACCGTGGCCCTGCTGGGCATGCCCAACACCGGCAAATCCACCCTCTACAACCGGCTCACCGGTGGCAATGCGCAGATCGCCAACTGGCCCGGCCTCACGGTGGAGTTGCTGCGCGGCGCCATGCCGCCCGATCGCAGCGGCCACGCTTACCAGCTGGTGGACCTGCCCGGAATCCACGACCTGAGTGGCAGCAGCGAGGACGAGGCCGTCGTGCAGCGCTTCCTGCGCCACACCCCGCCCGACCTGCTGCTGCTGGTGCTCAACGCCAGCCAGATCACCAGCCAGCTGCGCCTTCTCCTGCAACTCAGGGCACTGGGCCTGCCAATGGTGGTGGCGCTCAACATGAGCGATGAGGCCAGACGCTTCGGGATCACGATTGATACCGGCGGCCTGGGCGAGGCCCTTGGGCTGCCGGTGCTGGCCGTGAGTGCCCGCCGCAACCAGGGCATCCACCCACTCATCGACCGGGTGCATCAGCTGGGTGAGGAGCTCGGCAGGCAAGGGCATGCCCGTGCGCACCACGAGCCGGATCTGGCTCAGGCCCTGGCCGAGATTCCCCAGGAGCGGGTGGATGCCCTGCTGGCCCAGCACGTGCAGCTGCCGCCCCGGCTGCACAACCCCCGCACCCGCCGGGCAGATCGGCTGCTGTTGCACCCCGTGGTGGGTCTGCTGCTGTTCCTCGCCGTCGTTCTGGCCCTGTTCCAACTGCTCTATGCCGTGGGCACGCCGGCCCAGGACCTGGTGGGGGCTGCCATCGACTGGATCCAGACCGCGATCCTGGAGCCAGGCCTGGCGGCAGTGAACGCCCCGCCATTTCTGCGTGACTTCCTGATCGACGGCGTGTGGCTCGGGGTGGGCACGGTGGCCACCTTCCTGCCGATCATCTTTCTCTTCTATGTAGTGCTCGCCGTGGTGGAGGATTCCGGCTACCTGCCGCGGGCGGCCTTCCTGATGGACGGCTTCATGCGCTGGCTGGGTCTGGATGGCCGCGCCTTCGTGCTGCAGGTGATCGGCTTCGGCTGCAACGTGCCGTCGATCATGGGTACGCGGGTGATCCGCGATCGGGGCATGCGCTTGCTCTCCATGCTGGTGATCCCCTTTGCCCTATGCCAGGCCCGGCTCACGGTGTTCCTGTTTATGGCGGACGTGTTCTTTCCCAGGCCCTGGTGGGCACCGGGGCTGGTGGTGTTCGGCTTCTACGTGCTCAGTTTTGTGGCCGTGGTGATCACCGGCCTGGTGTTCAAGCGGGCCTATCCCAGCCAGGAGGCGCTTGTGC
>CAZKER010000009.1:0-15829 GCA_964551845.1 uncultured Cyanobium sp. | reverse complement strand
AGCCCTTGCACCTGGCCAATGAGGGTCGCTTTGTAGTGGTGGTGCCGCCCCAAGCCCGCGATCAGGCCCAGGCCCTGCTGGCGGCCAGCGGCGGTGCTGTTATTGGCAGCGTGCGGCCGGCCAGCAACGGAGCGCGGGTGCTGCTCACCACCTCTTTTGGCACCGAGCGCCTGCTGCTGCCCCTCAGCGGCGAGCTGCTGCCCCGCATCTGCTGAAACCACAGGCTGTCTTAGTGTGATCTCACGCACCTGCCAAGAGTTGTGGGTCGATGGATCTCACACCCTTTCTGAGCAGTCTGGAGGGCACCACCCTCGACCAAGTTCTGCTGTCGGTTGCGATCAGCGGCAAGGTTGCGATCAGTGGCAAGGTGGCGATCGCCATGAAGGGCCGCTTCCTGTTGCGATCGGTCTGCGAGAGCTTTCAAGACCGCACCCGCATCGGCTGCGCCGTCACCGATGAGGCCACCTGTCTTGCCTACCTGGCGCGGGAGCCCTACGAGCTGCTGATCTGCACCGACTACCTCGAGGATGGCAACGGCTTCGAGCTGGTTCGCAAGGCGCGCAGTGCCCATCCGGGCTTGCGGGTGGTGGTGCTGGCTTTGGGGGATGTGATCCCGGCCCAATACGTCGATGCCCCCTGGCTGGAAGCGGTGGTGGCGGAGGCCGATTTCATCGGTGATCAGCGGCCCCTGCAGGCAGCGGTGCTGGCGGTGATGGGGCAGCACTCCTACCGCAGCCCGTCGTTGCGTTCCGGCACCCTGCCCTATCTGAGCTGCCCGCGGCTCACCAAGCGCGAATACGAGGTGCTGGATCTGCTGGCCAGCGGCCTCACTGACCGGGAGATTGCCGAGCGCCTGGTGGTGAGCGAGGAAACCGCCAAGACCTACACCAAGCGCCTGCTTAAGACTCTCGACGTCAACAACCGATTGCAGGCCGTGCTCAAGGGCATGCGTTGCGGCATGGTGCAGCTCTGAGCACCACTACCACTACAAATTGTCCCCGTATGGGGGGCTCGGTAAACCTGCCCATAAGCCCACACTCAAGCCAGGGCCCCATTGGGTTCTGTGCGGCTGCCCAGCCGGAGTGCCATGACCACCTCCCTCCCTGCGCCAGGTCTCACCATTGGTGAGTTGGAAGCGAACTATCCGCTTTATTGCAAGGCCATGCGCCTGTTGATTCGCGAGGGCAAGACGATCGCCAAGGTGCGCCGCACCGTTTGCTGGCAGCGCCTGGAGATCCTGCACAACTGCCTGCCGAGTCAATACCGAGAGCCAGACTATTTATTCGCCTTGCTGCAGCGGGAGTTGAGCGCCGGCATTTAGGCGTCGCTCCCGTTTTCGCCTTGGGGGTCGAGAACCCACAGAGCTAATCCGCCGCCCCGCCCCCTGGCCAGCAGCCAGTCGTTATCGGCGGCGCCTGAGCGAGCGATCAGGGCGAAAAATGGGCGCTGGCGTGGCTCCGGCTGGCGGCTGATCGCTTGGCGCCACAGGGTTTGGCGACCGAGCCGCAATTCGAGCTGGTCAAACCAAAACTCCAGTAGAGGCCTGCGGCCCCGCAGTGTGCCGCTACCGCTGAAGCGCAGCTGCAACGCTCCAAGCTGGACGCTGTTTACCACCGTTAGATCACCACTTTCTGGGGCGGTGCCATCGGGAGTGGCGAGGCTGAGACTGGCCTGCAGACCGCGCAGCAGGGCTGCCGTGGCGGGGTTGGGCTGGGCTCTGCCCTTGCCCCAGAGCAGCTGGAGACGCCAGCGGCCAAGCAGTTGCTCTGCTGTAAGCCCGGAGCCGTGGCGACGACTGAGCCTCTCGAGCTCCAGCACCACCTCTCCATTGGGGATCCCGCTGTTGGACATTGGATTCAACTATTTCATCGACTATTGCCCCATTGTTTCAGGTGTCAAAGTTGATCTAATCAGCTGGGCTGGGAAGTGGGCCTGTCTGGCTTAGGCTGGGTAGGTTGATTTCACTGACTTGGTCGATCTTGATGCGCTTACGGCGCTCGATGCCCTGCAGTGGCTGCGCACGGGTGATGAGGTCTTTAAGCGCTTCTACTTGAGCCCGGCCACCGTCAGCAGACAGTCACGAAAATGTTTGGATCTTTTTCGCCTCGAGCTCCAGCGCATTGATGGCGAGTGGAACACCATTGGTGATTCGACGATTTTGGCGCTGGAGCGCTGTGTTCATCAAGAAGCAAGGTGGCAGGGCCTTAGGCCCCTGCGCCTCGAGGCCACCTATTGGTCCGGTCCTTTGCTGTGCACTCCAGTGCCGGAAACTTGGATTCTTGGCCTTGCCAACATTGTTGGAGTGCCGCGTAATTTTCAGCTGATTAGGGAGCGGATTGTTGATGTCTGCCTCAGTGGCCTACCCGATTGCCCCTCTGCCGACGATCCCGAGCTGACCTCGATTGCGCTGTCGAAGATGCCGGTTTTCTTTGTTGTCAGCCCAGGCCATCCTCTGGTTAATCAAGCCCAGCTTTCATTTGCTGATATTGCCCACTATCCCACTCTTGGCTTGCCTGCAGGCTCCTATCCCAAAGTTGAGGCTTGCCTGAAGAAGCTCGGCTTGTGGAATGACTATGTCCGCATGTCCCGCTATCGACGTGAAATGTGGGAGGGTAAAACTGAGGCGGAGCTCACCATTGGCTATGCTACTTCGCTGAGCATGGAAGTATCTGGCGGTGATTTAGTCAGGCTTCCTTTGGAGTTGCCCTTTAGTTCTGGGGAGGTTCTGGTGTGCCGCCGGGATTTCATCGACCATCCGCGCCTGTTGGCATTGCAGGCTTTGCTGCTTGCCCGACTTGCCTGCTTGGCTGAGCGCCATGGTGATATTGAGCTGCTTTAAATCGGCTTAAATTATTAATTATGCAGAAACTGAAATATCCTGAGTAATCCGTTGCATTGATTTAGTGTGTTTGCTTTTTTGTGAGAGAATTTACCCAGTTACGTTTTGGTGAGGTGTGGTCGAGCTTGATTGGCTGGCCGCCCTAGACGGTCTGCTTTGGTTGCGTACGGGCCACCAGGTGGAGGCCAGGCTGAGAATTAGCCAGTCCACGGTTAGTCGGGTGAGTCGCAAGTGCGCTGAGGCGTTTGGCGTCTCCCTGGTCAGGCGCGGGCCCGATTGGCATGTAAAGGGGGACTTGACACTCATCAACCTTGAACGCCGGGTGCATCAAGTGGTGCGCTGGAGTCGTGGTGGGGCTTTGCGTTTGGAGGCGCAGCACTGGTCTGGCCCGTTGCTTTGTTCGCCGGCTCCAGCAGGTTGGATTACGGGGTACTTTCACTTTCAAGAATATGAGAGGCCGCTGCAGCTGTTGAGAGATGGTGTGATTGATGCCTGGCTGGCTTCCTATCCCGATGTCCCAGCTGCCACTGACCCCAGCATCGCCTGCATCGCTTTGAACAGGATGCCGATGTGGCTTGTGGTTCAGCAGTCCCATCCGCTGCTTGAGCTTGGTGAGCAGGTGACCTTTGACGATGTGACCGGCTATCAATGCCTGCCGCTGCCTGATGGTGCCTTCCCCAAATTTCAGGCTGTCCTAGAAGCCTGTGGCTTGTGGAATTCCGGCACTTCAGAGCGAATTAGGAACTCTTCGTGGTTTGGCCAATCCAATAGCGAAGACCTCATGGTTGGCTTCGCCACGCCCCTCTCTCTGCCCCTATATGGAGACTCCTACAGGGTGCTGCCCCTAGAGCTGCCCGTCCAGGTTGGCGATGCCCTCCTGGTGCCCAGGCAATACGAACACGCACCCCAAACGCTGCAGTTGCTGGCGGACCTCCGCAGGCGCTTGGAACTTTTGTCCAGCTCCGCTCCAGACATGGTGCTGTTAGACGGGGTCGAGCCGCCGTGTGCTGCTGCTGCTGAAACGCGCTCATTAGCCTGAGCCCGGTCAGCCCTGTCTGAAGAGCGATGGCTGCCAAACGCACCCTCAATGCCAAAAATTTGGAAGGCCTTGGTGCGGCCGTCCTCGCTGAATTGTTGATCGAGGTGAGTGTTGGCAATGCGGTGATGCAGCGCCGCTTGCGGCTGGCGCTAGCAGCGGCGGAGGGCGCCGAAGGAGCGGCTCAGGAGGTGCGCAAACGGTTGGCAGCCCTGGCCCGTGCCACCACCTTTGTTGATTCCCGTAAACGCAGGGCCCTAGTGGTCGAGCTGGAGGCCCAGCACCAGGCCATTGCCGGACCAGTTGCCGCCGCGGATCCGCCGCTGGCCCTGGAGTTGCTGTTGCGTTTGCTCGAGTTGGCTGATGGTGTACTTGATCGCTGCTCCGACAGCACGGGCACCGTGGTGGGCCTGTTCCAGCGGGCCGTGGTCGACCTAGGGCCACTTGCCACAGCCGCCGCCGTGCCCGCTGAAGTTCTGGCCGAGCAGCTGCTGGAGCTGGTGTTCGAAAACGGTTATGGCCAGTTTGATGACTTGATCCCGGCGGTGGCCGAAGCCCTTGGTGATCCAGGCCTGCGTCATCTGGAGCAAGGCTGTCGGGTTCGGGGTGCCTGCGATGGTCACCCTGCACTGCTGCAGATCGCTGAGTGCCTGGGTGATGTGGATGGCTACCTGGGCCAGTTTGCTGCCAAGCAGCTGGCCTGGCCCTCCACCGCCGCTGATGTGGCCCGCCATTTGCTGCAGGCTGGCCGCGGCCAGCAGGCTCTGGCAGTACTGGATGGCGCTGCGGTGGGGGCGGCCGCCTGGCATTCCCCCGAGTGGGACGAAACCCGCATCGCCGTGCTGGAGTCCCTGGGCCGCAACGACGAGGCCCAGCAGTTGCGATGGTCTTGCTTTGCCAAAACCCTCTCGGGTTTCCATTTGCGCGAACACCTCAAACGACTGGCTGCTTTTGAGGATGTAGAGGCGGAGGAGCGGGCCTTTGTGGTGGCAGAGGGCCATCCCATGCGCCTGCTGGCCCTCGACTTTCTCGTGCGCTGGCCCGCCTTGCCCCGGGCTGGGCGCCACGTGCTCGTCCACGGGCCCGAATGGGATGGTGAGGCATACGAAATCCTTGCCCCAGCGGCTGAGCGGCTCAGCGCTGACCAGCCCCTAGCCGCCACCGTGCTGCTGCGGGCGATGCTGGTGTTTGCTCTATCGACAGGCCGCGCCAAGCGCTACCGGCACGCCGCCGAGCACCTGCGCACCTGTGAGCATTTGGCCGCCCGCATCGACGCTTGGCAGGGTGTGGAGCGCCATGAGAGCTTCGTGGGTCGCATTCGGGAAGCCTTTGGCGGCCGCTGGAGCTTCTGGTCCCTGGTCGAGCGCTGAGTTTCTGGCAGGCTTGCTCCATGCCCTGGACGCCCTACGCCGATTGGATTTTCACGGCGGTGAGCACCACTGGCCTGTTGCTTGTGGTGTGGTTGGTGCTGCGTCCCCGCAGTTGAATCAACGCCCCCTGTTGGATTCGAACCAACGACCGGCTGCTTAGAAGGCAGCTGCTCTATCCGGCTGAGCTAAGGGAGCAGTCATTCCCATGATCGCCCAAGCCGGGGGGGCTTCACAACGGCGGCCCTGGCGCCAGAGTGGTGCAAGTGATCTTTTAAGCGATGCGCTTCTCCCTGCTGCTCTCTGCCGCTGGCCTGCTGGCCCTTGCTGCGCCCTTGGGGGCCGGCGCGGTCAGCCTGGATCAGGCCTGCGGCAAGTTTGCCGGCAAGCTCAGCGCCGCCCAGGCTGCGGGTGATACCCAGAAAGCCCAGATGATCTACCAGGAGGGCACTCAGCGCATTGCCTCGAAGTTCAACGGTGCCAGCTGCCCGAACGTCAAACCGCCCACCCCTTGAGCTTGATAGACCAAGACACCTACACTGGCCTGCTGCGCAACACTCGCCCCATGGCTGCCACTCGGCTCAATGACAGCCAGAAAATCGAGATAGTGGCCCGATATCGCGCTGGCGAGGGCAGCTCTGAGCTGGCTGATGCCTACGGCTGCAGTGCCAACACTGTGACCCGCGCGGTGAAGGCTGGGTTGGAGCCGTTTGAATACGAGCAGCTAAAGCAGCAACGCAACCGCCCGATCAAAGTTGCCCCAGAGCCAGAAGCCCCAGAGCTTGAGCTGCCTGAGCTTGAGGCTCCAGCGCCGGCAGGTGACGACGATCTGGCGGTGCTGGCGATCGATGACGCCGATGATTTTGGCGATGTTGCCAGTGAGGAGGTCGATGTAGACAGCGATCTCGATGCCGAATTCGACTTCGCTGACGACGACCTGGCCGATCAGTTTGTGGCCGTGCCTCTGCTGCTGGTTAATCACGCCGGCGAGCCGGCTCAATGCCAGCCCCTGGCAGAAGCACCCCTGCCTGCCAGCGTTTACATGCTGGTCGACAAAACAGTGGAGCTCCAGGCCAAGCCCCTCAAGGAATTCCCTGAACTGGGTCAGCTGCCCGATGGCGAACAGGAGCGGCAAGCGCTGTTGGTGTTCGCCAATCCCCGCCAGGCCAAGCGCCACTGCGGCCGCACCCAGCGGGTGATCAAGGTGCCAGATACTCGCGTGCTGGAGCGCACCGCGCCCTATCTGATCGCCCAGGGCATCAGCCGGGTGGTGATGGAGGGCAGCCTCTACTCCCTGCCAGGTAGCTAATCGACAGGCAGCTGCTCGTTGCGGGGGGCTAGCAGCGCTGCGCTGCAGCCGCCGCTGAGTACGCCGATTACCAGGGCGATGCCCACTAGAAACCCAGCTGGAAGGGGGGTGCTGCGACCAAATCCCAGGTTGAGGCTGGGTCGTTCGTCGAGGTTTTGGGCCCCCAGGCAGAGAACCGCCAGCAGCAAGCCACCTCCCAGGATGCTGGAAGCAAGCAGGCGCAGGCGCACGACCATCAGGGGGTTGGAAGTTCGATCTGTATTGAAGTCTGCCGGGTCAGGGTTCGGGCTGCAGCGGTTCCTGGTGCAGCAGGGCGTAGAGCTCCCGCTTGCTGTGGCCGGTGCGCTCGGCCAGTAGTTTGGCTGCGGCGTTGTTGCTGTGGCCGGCCTGCTGCAGCTCATGCAGCTCGGCGCTGAGAGTGGCGCTATCCCAGGCCGGGGGCTCTGGCGGCATGGCGCCTCCCAACACCAGGGTGCATTCCCCCTGGGGCGGTGTGCGGCGGAAGTGCTCGAGGGCTGCCGTCACGGTGGGGCCCACCTGCTCTTCGTGTTTTTTGGTGAGTTCGCGGGCGACGCGCAGGGGTCGATCACCCAGCACCATCAGCAGGTCGTCGAGCAGATCCAGCAGCCGGTGCGGTGCCTCAAACAGCACCATGGTGCGCTGCTCATCGGCCAATTGCTGCAGTCGCTGGCGGCGCTGGTTGGCCTTGGGTGGCAGAAAACCTTCAAAGCAAAAGCGGCCGCAGGGCAGGCCACTGCTCACCAGCGCGGTGGTGACGGCGCTCGGGCCGGGAATGCAGATCACGTTGTGCCCGGCCGCGCGGGCTGCCGCCACCAGCATCTCGCCGGGATCGGAGATACCCGGCAGCCCGGCGTCACTGATCACGGCCAGGGCTTCGCCGGCGGCCAGGGCCTCAATCAGTTCTGGGATGCGGGCGGTTTGGTTGTGGGCGTGGAAGCTCACCAGCCGCGGCCCCTGGTCTTTGTGGCGCAGGCCGAGTTGGTGCAGCAGCAGGCCGCTGCGGCGGGTGTCTTCACAGGCGATGCGCTGCACGCCTGAGAGCACCTGACGGGCGCGGGGTGAGAGGTCGGCCAGGTTGCCGATGGGGGTGCCCACCAGGTAGAGCACGCTGGGGGCGGGTTCGGGGGCTTGCACGGCTCAAGGTGGGTTCCTGCAAAATGCTGAACCCTGCGCACCCATGATGCCGGCCGCCCTCCCCTTGCCCTCAGGCATTGCGCTCGAAGCCTTGCTGGTGGAGTTGCGGCGGCTGAGCTGGGGCGCGGCAGACATTCTGCTGGCTTACGGCAGCGGCGAGCAGCCCCCCTATGGCTTTCCCAAGGCGCTGAGCGTGGATCAGGGCGGTGAGGGACCCGTAAGTGCGGCGGATCTGGCGGTGAATCGCTGGCTGCTCGATGGCCTGGCGGCAGCCTTCCCTGCGGCTGGGTGGACCGTGCTGAGCGAGGAAACCGCCAAGGAGCAGCTCACAGAAGGTGAGCCCCTGGAGGCGGAGTGGCTGTGGATACTCGACCCCCTCGATGGCACCAAAGACTTCCTGCAGGGCACGGGGGAATATGCCGTGCACCTTGCCCTGGTGCACGGCGGCGAGCCGGTGCTGGGGGTGGTGCTGCTGCCTGAGCTCGGTGAGTTGTGGCTGGGCGTACTGCCGGGGCTGGCCGGCTCGGCCGGTGAGGCCTGGTGCGAAAGCCGTGCGGGTGAGCGCAGCCCGGTGCGGCTAAGTGGCCGGCGGGCCCTGGGTGAGCTGGTGCTGGTGGCTAGCCGAAACCACCGCGACCAGCGGCTCGAGCAGCTGCTGGCAGCTCTGGCACTTGGTGACACCAAGGCGATCGGCAGCGTGGGCGGCAAGGTGGCCACGATTCTGCGCGGTGAGACGGATCTCTACATCTCGCTATCGGGCAAGAGCGCCCCAAAGGATTGGGATATGGCTGCCCCCGAGGCGGTGCTGCGCGCCGCTGGTGGTGCCTTCACTCATGCCGATGGCCGCGCCCTCGCATACAACACCGGTGACGTGCGCCAGGCCGGCTGCTTAATCGCTAGCCACGGCCCGGCCCACGCTGATTTGTGTGAAAAGGCGGTCGCGGCGATGACTGTGATTGATCCCGGCTTTGGAGTTTGAGGGCCGTAGTGAGGATGGTGGGCCGCAGGGGCAATCCCTTTTTAGTGGTGGACTTAGCTAGGGCTTAGCCCTGTCCTAAAAAGTGTTGTCAGCTCATCGGTAGTCTTCTATTTCTAGAGGGCGCCAAGCCCAACCCCCTCATGTTGCCCAGCAGCAGCTTTTGAGCGCGCTGATGCGCTCACTCATTCGCTGAAATGTCCATGAAAAAGCCGGCCAATGGGTGATCGGCCGGCTGCAGCTGCTTTGGTTAGCTATTTAAGGGCTAGTTAGGCGCCCCCAGCCAACCTCACTCCGGAGCAGGAGCGTCGCTTTGGGGGACGCCGCGCAGGGTGAGGTTGATGCGGCCGCGGTTGTCGATTTCGCGCACGCGCACCGTTACTTGATCACCAACATTCACCACATCTTCCACCTTTTCAACCCGTGCTTCGGAGAGTTGAGAGATGTGAATCATCCCCTCCTTGCCGGGCAGGATCTCCACGAAGGCTCCAATTGGGATCACCCGGGTAACTGCCCCGCTGAACACCTCGCCTTCGCTGATGCGACGGGTGAGGCCTTCGATGATGCGTTGGGCCTCTTCAGCGGCGGCGCCGTCGTGGCTAGCAATCGTAACGATGCCGCCATCTTCGATGTCGATCTTGGTGTTGGTGCGCTCGGTGATGCCCTTGATTGTGCGGCCGCCGGGACCGATCACTGTGCCGATCAGCTCAGGATCAATGCGGAAGCTGAGCAGGCGTGGGGCGTGGGGCGACATGGTGTCGCGGGGCTTGTCGATCGCCTCGAGCATCTTCTCAAGGATGTGCAGCCGGGCGGGGCGGGCTTGGTTAACGGCTTCGGCCACCGTCTTTATATTTAGACCCGTAATCTTCATGTCCATCTGCAGGGCGGTGATGCCCTTTTCGGTGCCGGCCACCTTGAAGTCCATGTCGCCGAGGAAATCCTCGATGCCCTGGATGTCGGTGAGGATGCGCACCTCATCACCCTCTTTGATCAGGCCCATGGCGGCGCCGCTCACTGGTGCCTTAAGGGGCACGCCGGCATCCATCAGGGCGAGGGTGCTGCCGCACACCGAGCCCATCGAGGTGGAGCCGTTGGAGCTGAGGCACTCCGACACCACACGCAGCACGTAAGGGAAGGACTCCTTGTTGGGCAGCACGGGCACAATCGCCCGCTCGGCCAGGGCGCCGTGGCCAATCTCGCGGCGGCCGGGGGAGCGCATCGGCTTGGTTTCGCCGGTGGAGTAGGGGGGGAAGTTGTAGTGGTGTAGGTAGTGCTTCTCGGTGGACGGGTTGAGGTCGTCCATTTCCTGGGAGTCGCTCGGGGTGCCGAGGGTGGCGCAGGAGAGCACCTGTGTAAGGCCTCGCTGGAACAACGCTGAGCCGTGTACCCGCTTGGGCAATACGCCGGCGGCGGCGCTGATCGGCCGCACTTCATCAAGGTTGCGGCCATCAACACGCTTGCCCTCCTGGAGGATCTGGGCGCGCATCAGCTTTTTGGTGAGGTCCTTGTAGCTGTTGCCCAGGGCCTTGCCGCTGGAGGCGGAGCGGATGGGGTCGTCTTCGGCGAGGGCCGCGATCTTTTCGCCCACCTCGGCCTTGATGGCGTCGAGCTTCTCGTCCCGTTCGGTTTTGGTCTGGGAAAACTGCTTAAGCACCTCAGCGATGCCGCCGGCACATTCCTGTTCAAGGAAGTTGGGCAGGGTGGCGTCGATGGTTTGGGGCTCGGGGATCACCTGCTCGATGCCGAGTTCCTTGAGCAGGTTTTGCTGGGCCTTGATCAGTTCGCATACCGCTTCGTAGCCGAAGTCGATCGCTTCGATCACGTCTTGCTCGGGCAACTGATTGGCACCTGCTTCCACCATCACCACGCCCTGAGGCGTGCCTGCCACCACCAGATCCAGCTCGCTGCGCTCGATTTCGCGGAAGCTGGGGTTGAGCACGAAGTCGTCGCCCAGCAGACCCACCCGCACGGTGGCCATGGGGCCATAGAAGGGGATGCCGGCGAGCAGGGTGGCCATGGAGGCGCCGGTTACTGCGAGCACATCGGGTGGCACGCGCTCATCGAGCGATAGGCAGGTGGCCACGATCTGGATGTCGTCGCGCATCCAACTGGGGAATAGGGGCCGGATCGGCCGATCGATCAGGCGGCAGGTGAGGATTGCCCGCTCCGAGGGACGGCCTTCGCGACGGAAGAAACTGCCGGGGATACGTCCGGCGGCGTAGAGACGCTCTTCGTAGTCGCAGGTGAGGGGAAGAAAATCGATGCCTGGGCGGCCGCCGGAGCGGGTGGCGGTGACCAAAACCGAGGTATCGCCACACTCAACCATCACCGAGCCCCCAGCCTGGGGGGCGAACCGACCGGTAGTCAGCCGGATCTCCCGACCATCGAAGGAGATCGACTGAGTTTGTCCTTGCACGTGCGCTTATGTCCTGTTGTTGTCAGGCACCATTCTCGCATTTAAGCCGTTGCCACTGGCGGATGCTTCGCTTTTTCTCGTCTTTATGGGGCACCCTGGCCATAAAAAAAGCGCCCGGAGGCGCCTTGGAAATATTTAACTGATCACCAGGAAGACTTGACAACCCCAGGAAGCTCACCCTTGTGGGCGCGCTCGCGCAGTTGGTTGCGGCACAGGCCGAAATCGCGGTAGTAGCCCCGGGGCTTGCCGGTAGCCCAGCAACGATTGCGTACTCGGTTGGGGGCGCTGTTGCGGGGCAGGCCCTGGATTTTGCGGTGAATTTCCAGGCGCTCCATGGGATCGGCAGCGGCGTCGAATGCTGCCTTGAGGGCAGAGCGCTTGTCGGCAAAGCGAGCAACCATCTTTTTGCGCTTGACATCGCGCGCAATCATCGACTTCTTCGCCATGCGGCCTGAACTGCGATCGGATAAGTGTTTCGAGCTTACCCTGCGACGGAGGGGCTCAGCGCCCCAGCAATTGCTGTACGACCGGGAGCTGGGAGGTGTCCTTGACGATCAGCACCACACTCAGGCCCACCAGAAACACGAAGCCAGACTGCATAAAGGCCATCTGAAAACGCTCGGGCAGGGGCTTGCCCCGTAGGCCCTCGAGCAGTAGGAACACAAACTGGCCGCCATCGAGCAGTGGCAGCGGCAGGGCGTTGAGCACCGCCAGGTTGATCGAGATCAGGGCGGTAAAGATGAACAGGCTGCTGCCGCCCTGCTTGGCGAGGGAGGCGCCCATCTCAACGATCTTCACCGGGCCCGACACCTGGCCGGCGGTCTCGCCGAAGTGGGTGGCGAGGGTCACGAACCCCTCGACGGTGCGGCTGGTGAGGGCGGCGAAGTCGTGGTTGGCCTGGCGGAAGGGCTCTAGTGGCGAACGGGCGGGGCGGAACGCCTCGGTGCCATTGGGTTGCAGCTGGGCGCCAATGCGGCCAACGCCGCCAAGATCGGCGGGGGTGAGCTGTAGGGGCAGGGTTTGGCCGTTGCGCTCGGCTTCGAGGCGCAGGGTTTGGTCGGGGGCTGCCTTGATGCGCTCCACCAATGCGACCACGGCGCTTTGGCCGCCGCCAAGATCGCTGCCATCGAGGCTCAAGATGCGATCGCCCGGCTGAAGGCCGGCGGCGGCGGCGGCCAGGCCGGGTTGCACTCCGCTAACAAGCACGCCGGGGCTGGCGCTGAAGCCGGCTGGGATGCCGAGCACCAGGCCCTGACCGAGCAGCACGGCATAGGCAAGCAGCATGTTGGCGAACACACCGGCTGCAATCACTAGGGCCCGCTGGGGCAGGGGCCGGTTAGAGAGCAGGTTGGGGTCGTTTTTGGGGATGGGGCTGTCTTCGTCGTCATCGGGAAAGGCAACGAATCCCCCCAGGGGAATGGCCCGCAGGGCGAATTGCACACCGCGGCGCTGGCGTTCCAGCAGCACCGGCCCAAAGCCGATCGAAAAGCTGCTGACGCGGATCCCCTGCCAGGTGGCGGCAAAGAAATGCCCCGCCTCGTGCACAACGATCAGCCCCGCCAGGATCGCCAGTGCCGTGAGAACGCCCATCAAAGCCCTGAAGAGAATGTGTCCATTGTGCTGGGTTTGCCTGGGGGCAGGGGGACGGCATACACGCTTGAGCGTCGAACTAAGTCTTGGCTAAGTCCAGTCGCTGCGGCCGTTTGTTCCCCGCCGAACTTTGGCCGTGGCAGCAGCATCACGACCCTTAAGATCCCGCCATTGGAGTAGTTGGTTTTACCTATATGAACCGATTTCTGATCGCTCTCGCCTGCTCCAGCCTGATGCCTTTGCTGCAACTTCCTGCAGCCGCGCAAGAAGCCGCACCAGAAGCTACGCCAGAAGCAGCTCAAGAAGCCCAAACCGAAGCACTGGCGGCAGAGGCCCAGAACCCGGTCTCAAATTTGATCAGCGTTCCGTTTCAGTACAACCTCACCCCAGGTATTGGGCCCAACGAAGACAAAACCCTGAGCCTGCTCAATATTCAGCCTGTGGTGCCGTTTGCGCTCAGCCCGGATCTCACCTTGGTGACCCGCACGATCTTGCCGGTGCTGAGCCAGCCCACGGCCACAAGCAATCAAAACGGCATCGGCGATCTCAACCCCAGCTTCTTCTTGGTGCCCAAGGGCAGGGGCGCTTGGACCTTTGGTTTTGGCCCCACGCTGGTATTGCCTACTGCCAGCGACAGCAGCCTGGGCCGGGGCAAGTGGTCTGCAGGGCCGGCGGCGGTGGCCGTGTACAGCAAGGGCCCCTGGGTGGCAGGGGCCCTGGTCAACAACATTTGGTCATTTGCGGGAAATAGCGATCGCAGCTCAGTGAGTGCCTTCCTGCTGCAACCTTTCATTAACTACAACCTCCGCCATGGCTGGTATCTGGTGACCGCGCCGATCATCACCGCCAACTGGCGCGCCGAAGGCGAGCAGTGGCTGGTGCCGGTGGGTGGCGGTGTGGGGCGGCTGTTTCGTATCGGCAAGCAACCGATTAATGCGTCCCTGCAGGCCTACGCCAATGTGGTGAAGCCTGATGTCTTCGGGGATGTCACTATTCGGGCCCAGATTCAGTTTTTGTTCCCGAAGTAGGTAAGGCTATTTCGCCTTAAGCAGCTGCTTAAGGTCCCCACCGCATCTTCATGGCTTGCAATTCCCATGCTCAGGTCGGATTGCTGCAGGCCATCGCGTTAGACACCATCACCCCTTGCTGATGGTGTCGCCACCAAAGTAGGGAGCCAGGGCGGCGGGTAGGCGCACGGAACCGTCGGCTTGTTGACCGGTTTCGAGCAGGGCGGCCATGGTGCGGCCGATGGCGAGCCCGGAGCCGTTGAGGGTGTGGAGCAAGCGGGTGTGTTTGCCTTCCTTGAAGCGGATGGCGGAGCGGCGGGCTTGAAAGTCGTTGCACACCGAGCAGCTGGAGATCTCGCGGTAGGCGCCGGCCCCGGGCAGCCACACCTCGAGGTCGTAGGTGCGGGCGGCGGAGAAGCCCATATCACCGGTGCAGAGTTCGATAGTGCGGTAGGGCAGCTCGAGGGCTTCCAGCACGGCTTGGGCGTCAGCGGTGATCTGTTGGTGAGCGGCGGCGGAGTGGTCGGGATGGCAAAACCAGTAGAGCTCCACCTTGTTGAACTGGTGCAGGCGGATCAGGCCGCGGGTGTCGCGGCCATAGGAGCCGGCTTCGCGGCGGAAGCAGGGGGTGTAGGCGGCGTATTTGAGCGGCAGCTGCTCGGCAGGAATCACCTCATCGCGGTGCAGGGAGGTGACTGGAACTTCGGCGGTGGGGGTGAGCCAGAGGTCGTCGTCGGCGCAGCGAAAGCTCTCCTCGGCAAATTTGGGTAGCTGGCCCGAACCGGTGAGGCTGGCGGAATTCACCAGGATCGGCGGCATCACCTCGCAGTAACCCTTGCTGGTGTGCAAATCGAGCATGAAGCTGATCAAGGCCCGCTCCAGCCGTGCGCCTGCACCCATCAGGGTGATGAAGCGGCTCTGGGCGATCCGCACCGACCGCTCGGTTTCAAACAGCCCTAGCCGCTCGCCGATTTGCCAATGCTCTTGGAGGCCTTCCTCCAAGCGAGGGCTGCCCCAGCGCTTGATCTCGATGTTGTCGGCCTCGGAGCGGCCATCGGGTGCGTCGGGCGAGGGCAGGTTGGGCAGGGCCGAGAGGGCGTCGCGCAGTTGCAACTCCAGCGCCTTCTCCTGCTCCTCAAGCGCGGCCACTTGGTGCTTGATGGCGTTGCCATGGTCTCGCAGGGCCTGCACCTCGGGGCCGTTGGGCGCGGATCCAGTTTGAATCAGCTGTCCCACCGCCTTGCCAATGCGGTTGCCCTCAGCCTGGAGGTCACTGCGCTGTTCCTCAAGATCGCGCTCATCACGGGCGATCTGCTGTAGAGGGCCGAGATCGAGCACCATGCCGCGACGTCCGAGCTGCTGGGTGATTAGCTCGGGGTTATCGCGCAGCAGGCGCTGATCCAGCACGGCTTTAAGTCGAATAAAACGAGCCTACGAGGCAGGGCTCGTGGTGGCTACCTGAATGCGGCGCTCAGAGCACCTGCACCACTTCGCTCACTTCGGGGATGGCTTCACGCAGCTTGCGCTCAATGCCCATTTTAAGAGTCATCGTGCTGCTGGGGCAGGAGCCGCAGGCCCCCTGGAGGCGCACTTTCACGATTGGGCCGTCGATCTCGACTACTTCGACGTTGCCGCCATCAGCCATCAGGTATGGGCGCAACTCATCGAGGGTGCGCTCTACGTTTTCCAGGGTGAGCGCATGGGGATCGGCATTCTCGAGGGCGGCCGTAGGGGTGTCGGTGGTCATGGCAGATAACGGAGGGGCTTCAAGCTTAGGAATGGGAGCAGGGGGCTGCCTTCAGGGAGAGGACGATTTTTGGGCGTCGCTCTTTAGGATCTGACCTATGACAGACGCACCCGTCTCCCGGATCCGCAATTTCTGCATCATCGCCCATATCGACCATGGGAAATCCACCCTGGCCGATCGGCTGCTGCAGGACACCGGCACAGTCGCCGTTCGCGACATGCAGGAGCAGTTCCTCGACAATATGGAGCTGGAGCGCGAACGCGGCATCACCATCAAGCTCCAAGCCGCCCGCATGGAATACACCGCGGCCGATGGTGAGAGCTACATCCTCAATCTGATTGATACCCCCGGCCACGTTGACTTCTCCTATGAAGTTAGCCGCTCACT
>CAZKER010000008.1:0-8517 GCA_964551845.1 uncultured Cyanobium sp. | reverse complement strand
GGGGTATTTCTGCTGGTCGGGGGCGCGGAAGGTGAGCTGACCCACCTCGGTGAGATCGAGGCGACGCCAGGGGGTGTCGAAGCGCTCGGGCCAGCTGAGGCAGTAGAGGATCGGCAGTCGCATGTCGGGCCAGCCCAGCTGGGCCAGCACGGAGGAATCGGCCAGCTCCACCATCGAGTGAATGATGCTCTGGGGGTGGATGACGATCTCGATGTGGTCGTAGTCGAGGCCGAACAGATAGTGGGCCTCGATCACCTCCAGCCCCTTGTTCATCAGGGTGGCGGAATCCACCGTGATCTTGCGCCCCATGCTCCAGTTGGGGTGGCTGGTGGCATCGGCGACAGTGGCCTTGTGGAGGTCTTCCGGGGCCCAGTCGCGGAAGGCGCCTCCGCTGGCGGTGAGCTGGATGCGGCGTAGGCCCGGCGTGGGGTGGCCGGTACTGAGGCGGGCCGTGTCGGCCCAGGGGGTGCCCTGCAGGCACTGGAAGATGGCGGAGTGCTCTGAGTCGGCAGGTAGCAGGCGCGAGCCGCTTTTTTCGAGCTCTGGCAGCACCACCGGCCCGGCGGCGATCAAGGTTTCCTTGTTGGCCAGGGCCAGGTCCTTGCCGGCGCGCACTGCCGCCAGGGTGGGTAGGAGGCCGGCGCAGCCCACAATTCCCGTCACTACCAGATCTGCCGTGGGCCAGGCGGCAGCAGTGCAGAGGCCGTCCGTGCCGCCCACCAGTTCCGGCAGTCGGGCGGGTCTGGCAGTGGGCTCCAGGTCGTTCAGGCGTTGTTGCAGCTCACTCAGGAGCTCCACATCAGCCAGAGCTACCACTTCCGGCGCATGGCGCTGGATTTGGCTCACCAGTAGATCCAAGTTTTTGCCGGCCGTTAGGGCCACCACCCGGAAACGGTCAGGGAATTCCTCGGCCAGTTCGAGGGTTTGGGTGCCGATCGAGCCGGTGGAGCCAAGCACGGAGAGGGCTTTCACGGCGGCAACTCAAGTGGCAGCAAGTCTCCCACTGACCCTGCAGGATGCCCCGCAGTGATCCCTGCTGCTGCGTGCTCTATGCCGATCCCTGGCTGCTGGCCCTGGTGAAGCCCTCGGGCTTGCTCAGCCAGCCGGGGCTGGGGCCTGAGCTGGCCGATTCGCTGATCAGTCGCGCCCAGTGGCGGTGGCCGGAGGCGCGGCTGGTGCACCGCCTCGATCGCGATACCTCCGGGCTGATCCTGCTGGCCAGAGACGCCAAAACCCATCGGGCATTAAGTGCAGCTTTCGCCGAGCGCCGTGTGCGTAAGACCTACTTGGCCATGGTGCAGGGGCTGCCTGCGGATCGGGGCGGGATCATCGACCAGCCGCTAGCCAGGATCGCCACTCGGCCGCCCCGCTATGGGGTGGTGCCGCCGGAGTGCGGTGGCAAGCCGGCTCTTACCCGCTGGCGCCTGCTGCGGCGCGCCAAGGGCTCGAGTCTGCTGCTGTTGCAACCCCGCACCGGCCGCTCCCACCAACTGCGGGTGCACTTGGCGGCTCTTGGCCATCCGGTGCTGGGCGATCCCCTCTATGGCGACCCGGCCGCCGCGCCGCGGCTGCAGCTCCATGCTGCCGGACTGCAACTACTGCATCCGGCTACTGGTAAGCCGCTGCATTTACGCAGCCGTTGCTTTGGCGATGGGCTGGTGGGGGCGGATCCCCTTAACTGAGCCGAGTTGGACCTTTTCCTATGGCGGCACTGCCCGTGTGGCTGCAGCGCTGGAACTTCATCGATCGGGCCAAGCTCGAGCGCCAGCTCTGGGATGCCTTCGAGCGGCAGGAGGATCTACAGGCCCTAGTGGATGGCTGCGAGCCGGGCTTTCAAAAGGAGGTGTGGACCACCACCCTGGAGCGGATTCGCAAGATCGAGCGGATGATGCAGGGCCGGCAGGCACCTGAGCCGAGCGAGGACTGAATAAGTGCTTGCCCTCGTGTGTTGCCTGGAGTCTCCCAGAATCTGTACAACCTGTACGGAATTTGGGAGTGTTCGTAGGGGGCTGCCCTGCCAAGGGATACTCAGCCCCGCAGCCATTCGGTGATGCCGCCAGGCCTGTCGATCAGCTCGATGCCCTGGGCCCTCAGGCCATCGCGGATGCCGTCGGCCGTGGCGAAGTCGCGGGAGGCTTTGGCGGCCTGACGCTGTTCGATTTGGGCTTGGATCTCGGCGTCACTGGGGCCGGGGCTGGTGGTGCTGGTTTTGGCTTCGGTTTCGGGCTGGAGGCCGAGTACTCCGGCCAGATCCAGTAGCAGCTGTCCTTGATCCACCAGCTCTGGCGCCCGGGCTTCATCGGCGGCGCTGCTATCACCGCGCTCCAGCCGATTAGCCAGGGCGCGTAGAGGCTTGGCGAGTTCAAACAGCACGGCTAGGGCGGCCGAGGTGTTGAGGTCATCGTCCATGGCGGCCGTGAAGCGCTGGCGGGGGGCGGCGCAGGCAGTGGTGCTGCCGGGCGTGGCGGCCGTCGAGGCTGCAGCGGCCGCCAGCCCAAGGGCGGCATTGAGACCTTTCCAGCCGGTGGCAGCGGCCTCTAGGGCGTCGGCGCTGAAGTCGAGTGGCTTGCGGTAGTGGGCCTGGAGTGTGAACAGGCGCAATGTCATCGGCGAGATGCCGGAATCAAGCAGGGCTCGGATCGTGGTGAAGTTGCCAAGGGATTTGGACATCTTCTGGCCGCCCACATTCACCATGCCGTTGTGCAGCCAGTAGCGGGCCAGTTCGTGGCCGCTGGCCGCCTCCGACTGGGCAATTTCGTTTTCATGGTGGGGAAAGATCAGGTCGGCGCCACCGAGGTGGATATCGATCGTGTCGCCCAGCTCTTCGCGCACCATTGCCGAGCACTCGATGTGCCAGCCGGGCCGGCCCGGGCCCCATGGGGATTCCCAGCTGGGCTCGCCTGGTTTGCTGCCCTTCCAGAGGGCGAAGTCGAAGGGGTGTTGTTTGCGGGCTTCCTCTGCAGTGGCCACCCTGCCGGAGGCATTGTCCTGCTGCTCAGCTAGGTCGCGGCCACTCAACTTGCCGTAGCCGGCATGTTTCATTACGGCGAAATACACATCGCCATCGGCGCTGTAAGCCGCCCCCTTTGCTTCGAGCTCGGTGATCAAGGCGCGAATGGCGTCCAGGCTTTGGGTGGCCCGCGGCATACGATCGGGCGGCATTATGTTCAGTCGTGCCATATCAGCCACAAAGGCTTCGATGTTGCGCTCGCTGACCGCCTCCATGGAGCTGCCCTCCTCGGCGGCGCGACCCAGGATCTTGTCGTCGATGTCGGTGTAGTTCTGTACAAAAGTGACGGCGTAGCCGCTCCAGATCAGGTAGCGGCGCAGCACGTCCCAGGCGATATAGCTGCGGGCATGGCCTAGGTGGCAGAGGTCGTAGACCGTCACACCGCAGCAGTAGATGCTCACCCTGTCGGGTTTGATCGGCCGGAACTCCTCAACGCGGCGCGTGAGGGTGTTGGTGAGCTTGAGGGTCATCGAGTTGTTGATTACTTGGCTTCCATCCAGTTGGGGCCGACGCCGGTTTCGACCACGAGGGGCACGGTTAGAGCCACAGCCCGTTCCATGGTTTCACGCGTCAAGGTGAGCACCGCATCTAGTGCCTCTGGAGCTGCCTCAAGCACCAGTTCGTCGTGTACCTGCAGCAGCAGCCTTGCCGGCAGCTGGCTCTCCTGTAACTGGTGGTGCAACTGAACCATCGCCAGCTTGATGATGTCAGCGCTGGAGCCCTGGATCGGCGCGTTGGCGGCGGCCCGCAGCTGTTGGGCCTCCATGCCGCCGCGGCGAGCCACCTCCAGGTCGATCTCAAGGGGATCCTTGCCCAGTAGGCGGCCCAAGCCGTTTGGATCGAAGTGGAAGGGCCGGCGGCGGCCCAGGATCGTTTCCACGTAGCCCCGGCTCAACGCCAGCCGCTCCTGCAATTCCAGGAAGGCAAACACCTTTGGGTAGCGCTGCTTGTATTTGCCTAAAAACTCCTTTGCCTCGGCCTGGCTGACACCCGTCTCGCGGGCAAAGCGCTGGGCACCCATGCCGTAGATCACACCGAAGTTGATCGTTTTGCCCAGGCGCCGTTCGTCGCTACTCACGCTGTCTCCAGCAGCTTTGTCGAGCAGCAGCCGGGCTGTGAGGGCGTGTACGTCGTCGCCGCTGCGGTAAGCCTCTACCAGCACCTCTTCACCGGAGAGGTGGGCAAGGATGCGCAGCTCAATTTGGGAGTAGTCGGCGCTGATCAGCGACCAGCCCTCCTCCGGCAGGAACGCCTTTCGGATTCGCCGCGAAAATTCGGTGCGGATCGGGATGTTTTGCAGGTTGGGATTGCTGCTGGAGAGTCGGCCGGTGGCGGTTACCGCCTGGTTGAAATCAGTGTGTACCCGCCCGGTTTCAGGCTCCATCAGTGCCGGCAGCGCATCTACATAGGTGCTCTTGAGCTTGCTGAGGGTGCGGTGCTCTAGGACCAGCGACACCACCGGATGGTCGGCCTCGAGTTTCTCGAGCACGGTTGCATCGGTGCTCCAGCCGGTTTTTGTTTTGCGCGATTTCTTGCGATCCAGCCCAAGCGTTTCAAACAGCAGCTCGCCAAGTTGTTTGGGGGAGGCCAGGTTGAAATCGATGCCGGCGGTCGCCTTGGCTTCGCCCTCCAGGCGAGCCAGGGTGGTGGCAAGCTCGGTACTTAGCTCGCCTAGGTAGTCCGTATCGATGCGGATGCCAGTGGCTTCCATCAGGGCCAGCACTGGCTCCAAAGGGAGCTCCAGTTGGTCGAGCAGCTTGGGCAGGGCATCGCCCATGGTGGAAATCTCCCGGCGCAGCAGCTGGGAAAGGCGCCAGGTGAGGTGCACATCCATACCGCAGTAGAGGGCGGCATCGGGGATCGCTACAGATGCGAAATTTGACCCCTTGGGCACCAGGTCGCTGTAGCTGGTGGGGCTGAAGCCGAAGTTGCGTTCAGCCATGGCATCAAGGCCATGCTTATCACCAGCATCGCGCAGGTAATCGGCCAGCAACGTGTCCATCACCACGCCCCCCAATGGCAGGCCATGGCGCAGCAAGATCAAGCGGTCGTACTTGGCGTTCTGCAACGCTTTGGGATGGGTGGCGCTGGCCAGCCAGGGCGCCAGAGCCAGGAGCACTGCAGCGAGGGGGAGTTGCTGTTGCTCACCTACAAGAGTTTGTACATCTGCACAACTTCCCGTAGACAGCTCGCTGAGCAAATCGGCTTCGGCCGCAGTTGCTTGGCGCAGCTGGTGACCAATCGGGATGTAGGCCAGCTCCCCCGGGCCATCTCCCCAGGCCACGCCTACCCCAACCAGCTCAGCCTGGAAGGGATTGAGGCTCGTGGTTTCGGTGTCTAGGGCCACGGGGCGGCCCGGATCTGTGCAGCCTTTGAGACGCTGCACCAGGGCGGCTAGGGCCTCCGGGCTGCAGATCAGCTGGGGCTCGAGCACGGGCAGCATTGACTCGAGTAGTGCTGTCTGTGGGCTGCTGCTCGGCGGGGCTTGGGCGGGGGCTGGGCTGGACGGGCCGCTGCCCGGGCTGGTCATCTCCTTGGGCTGCGGCGGCACGGCCGAAAACAGCTGGGCGAAATTGGGAACCTGTTTCACCAGGCTGTAGAGCTCCAGCTCTTCCAATCTGCCGGCCAGGGCTTCGCTCTTCACGGCTCCGAGCTTCAGCCGTGGCTCGCTGGGTAAGGGAATGTTGATCAGGATTTCGGCCAGCATCCGGGAGCGATAGGCGCTGGCGCGGTCGGCCCGCAGTTTCTCGATTAGGGCGCCCTTCAGTGTTCCCTGGGCTGCTTTGGGCTTGGCGGAATCGGAAGTGGGCAGGTTGTCGAGGGCGGCATAGATGCCATCCACGTGTTCAAATTCCTTCAGCAAATTGATAGCTGTTTTGGGCCCCACTCCCTTGACTCCGGGAATGTTGTCTGAGCTATCCCCTGTGAGTGCCTTGAGGTCAACGACCTCTTCTGGAGTGACGCCAAGCTTGGCGATGACGCCCTCGCGGCGGATCTCCAGGGGGCCGCTGTTTTTGGCGTAAGGGCCGCCTCCCATGTAGAGCACGGCGATGTCGCGGTCGTCGTCGACTAGCTGGAACAGGTCTCGATCGCCCGAGAGGATCCGCACCCGCCAGCCTTCTCCCGCCGCCCGGTTGGCCAGGGTGCCGAGCACGTCGTCGGCCTCGTAGCCAGGCGCCATCGCCAGGGGGATGTCGAGGCTTTCGGCCAGGATCTGCTGCAGGTTGTTCAGATCGTCAAAAAAGTGCTCTGGAGCCACATCCCGGTGGGCCTTGTAGGCCTCATCGGCCTTGTGGCGGAAGGTGGGCTCTGCCGTGTCGAAGGCCACTACCAGGCCATTGGGCTTAAGGCCCTTGCAGTTGTCAAGCAGGGCCTTAAGGAAGCCGTAGGTGACGCTGGTGGGCACTCCCGCCTTGGTACTCAGGCCACCCTCACCACCTTTGGAGAAGGCGTAAAAGCTGCGGAAGGCCAAGGAGTGGCCGTCGATCAGCAGCAGCAGGGGCTTGGAGCTGTTAGCCACGATGCTGGTGCTGCCATTGCGTGGCGCCCAGCCTGACAGAGCTCCGGGTGTGAGCCTTCCACCTGCAGAAGCACCGCCGCAGATGGCCTGTCCCGCCACCCCTTTAGGTGGCCGGTGATGTTGCGCTGCAGTCGCTGGCATGGCAAAACCCAGCTTCCCTGGGGCATCCTGTGGGCACCTCCGTATCGCTGCCCGGCTCGATTCCATGTCCCGCATCCCCCGCTGCTATGCCGTGCACCTGCACATGAGCGGCGGCCAGACAGAAACAGTCAATTTCCCTACTCTTCAGGCCTTTCAACAGTGGTATGGAGGGGTGCTTACCACCTCCGCCCCGGATGCCTTCGTGAATGTGCCGATTGGGGACTTGGATGGCGAGTATCTGGTGGTGCGACCCAACGGCGTGATCGGCATTCACGTGGAGCCCAAGTTCAATGCCTTAGATGAATGACGCCTGAGCGGCTTGGCCTGCTCTGGGGGGTCACGGTTTTTGCCGGGGCCACAGCCCAGGCCCTGGCCTGGATCACTGGGTTGCCGGGTGTGGTGCTGCTGCTCAGTGCCGGTCTGGTGATCGGCCGTTCCGGTTTTGGCCTGGTGGAACCCCTTGATCTGGGCGTGGGTCTGGGCACGGTGGTGAGCCTGCTGGTGAGCCTGGTGTTGTTTGACGGCGGCATCAACCTGCGCCTGCCCGGGGATGCCACCAAGCAGGCGGTGCTGCGCATCGTGCTGGTGCGCTTGGTGCTGGGCCTCGCTGCTGGCCTCCTGGCCGCCCACTGGTTGGCAGGGCTGAACTGGTCGCTGGCGGCGGTATTCAGCGCCATCGTGCTGGCCACTGGGCCCACGGTGGTGAATCCGCTAGTGCGCCAGATACGCCTGTCGCCGCCCCTTGGAGAAGTATTGGAGGGAGAGGGCCTGATCCTGGAGCCGATCGGAGCTGTGCTGGCGCTGCTCCTTTTGGAGCTGGCACTCGGTGACCTACACGGTTGGCGTGAGCTGGCCATGGGCCTGCTGCAACGGCTTGGCGGTGGTGTGGCGATTGGCGCGTGCTGCGGCTGGCTGCTTGCTGAAGCCCTGCGCCGTATTCCCGCCCAGCCGGCCGGGGCCCTGCGCCTACAGCTCACCCTGGGCACCCTGTTTCTGATGTTTGGTGGCTGCGAGCTGCTGCTGCCCGAATCGGGCCTGCCAGCTGCCGTGGCGGCCGGTGTGGTGGTGGGACGCAGGCCTGATACCGATGCAGCCGAGCTCGATGAGCTGATCCGTCAGTTGGCCCAGCTGGCGATCACGATGCTGTTTCCCCTGCTGGCCGCAGACGTGAGCTGGGCTGAACTCAGCCCTTTGGGCTTGGGGGGCGTGGCCTGTGTGCTGACCTTGATGCTGCTGGTGCGCCCTGTCGCCATCGGCCTGGCAACCATGGGGTTGCAACTCAGCTTGCCCCAGCGGGCCCTGATGAGCTGGCTGGCGCCTCGCGGTATCGTCACCGCCGCCGTGGCCAGTTTGTTTGCGATTCGCCTTGAGCAGGCTGGCGTGGTCGGGGCCGGCCGCTTGCAGGGGTTGGTGTTTCTAACGATCCTGCTCACCGTGGGGCTGCAGGGCCTAAGCGCCGGGCCTTTGGCTCGCTGGCTGAACTTGGTGGATCCGGAGCCGGAGCTGGCCAGCTCAAAGACAGCGAGCGATGCGGGGGCGGTCGTCGCCGCATCGGTGGAGCAGCAGCCAGGTGGTCAATAGGTCAGGGCCCTGGAGGCTGCCGAGCAGAGCAGCCCGCAGGCTCTTCATGATTACGCCCTTCTTCACACCGGCGCTGGCGGCAGCGGCGCCTAGCAGCGCCTGAGCCTGATCGGGCTCCATGGAACCCTCCGGCAGCTGCTCCAGCAGGGCTGCCAGGGCTGCTAGGGCCCCTTCGCTGGCCAGTTGGGTGGTGGCTGCCTCCTGCAACCCTGGGCGGCTGAAGAACGGCCGGGCCTGCTCGACTCCGTCGGCCAGCAGGGTGAGG
>CAZKER010000007.1:0-1517 GCA_964551845.1 uncultured Cyanobium sp. | reverse complement strand
CGCCGCCCCGGTGTGAGGTTTACCCACTTATTGCATTGCTGGATGCATAGATACGGCGGGCGCAAAATGGGTTTATGCAGATCTTGCATAAAAAGTCAAATGAGTTGCTAAAAGCGCAAAGTTAATGCGAATATGCAAATCCAATAGGAGTCGGGCGTGAATCGATTTGCCGGCTCCTGTGCTCCAACTTCCAGCCATGTTTGACGAGCGCGTTCTTGCCAATCTCGATGTCCTGGATCATTTACAGCTATATGGCAGCACCGTGAAAGTGGCTGAACTCTTGGGCCTGTCGCAAAGCAGTTGCTCAAGGCGTTACCGAGCGCTAAGTGATCTCTTTGAACTAAGCGTGGATCGTAGTGAGGGCGGCTATGAGCCGCGCCAAAATATCGATGTGCTCGCAGACATGCGCCAGGTTGCCCAAAAGCTGCGAGTGCGCCGTTCCGTGCTGCGCTGCTCGCTGGCCTGGCAGGTCAAGGGCTTGGAGTTGCCCTCTGAATTTCGGTTGCTCGACCTTGCATCGATGGCTACCTCTCAGGCCCTCTCCGTGCTTGAGGGACGACTGGTGGATGTGTGGGTAGGTGGTTTGCATGAATGCCAGCCCCTGATCTCCGCTTCGTTGGAGGTATTGCAGAGCAATCGCTTGGACCTTGGCCAGTCCTTGCTCGCCCTGCCACTGCTGCGCTGGGAGTACGTGCTGGTGAGTCACCGCACTCATCCCCTGCAACGGCGTACCTCAATCACTCCAGATGATATTGCCAAATATCCTTCACCGGCGTTGCCGCTGGGTGTTGCTCCGCTCTTCACCCGTGCCCTGCAAGAGCACGGTTTGGCGAGCTGTGCCTATGGCGGTAACAATTACAGCCCTGCCCGCTGGGAAGGCGTTGCCTCTGACTGCCACAGCCTGACGGTGGTTCCGCCCTACCGATTACCTGAGCTCGAGAAGCAGCTGGGGCTGGTGCCTGTGCGCTACGCACTTGGGATTCATGAGGTGATGGCGGTGGTGGGGCACCGGGATGCCATCGCCGACCCGTGCTTTGTGAAGGCTTTTCATGCCCTGCGCGATGCCTTGCGCCACTCGCCGATCGGCCGCTGCAGCCATACGAGCTGGTTGCGCTGATCAACGAAGTTAAGAGCTGCGGGCCGAGCTTGATTTGTTTGCCCGCCTGCGAAGTCAGTTCAAGGGGTCTGCCCTGACCAGCGAAGACGTTATTGCGGCGATTGCCAGAGACAGCTCCTGTTGTGCTGAGGCCATTCAGCTGGCCCATGTTTATGGCGGCTTCAGCTACGACGCAGATCCTGCATAGATTGAGCCCGATTGATCCGCGCCTTCAACCGCCGCAGGCAAAGCCGCGCTGCCTTGCTGTGTGCCGCACTACGGGGTAGCAGCAGCCATAGCTGCTCGATCAATGGTGACTGCGCTGCTACTGGCACCAGACCATTGGCTTCTAGCCAGCCAGGCCCGAGCAGGTCAGCGCAGATTGGTATCGCCAGCTTGCGGTCCCTTGCCCGCTTGAGCC
>CAZKER010000006.1:0-8960 GCA_964551845.1 uncultured Cyanobium sp. | reverse complement strand
TGCTGGTGAGCAGTACGTCGAATTGGCGGGGATTGCGTACCAGCTGCATGGCGGCGTTGTCGACATACATATGGCTGAGTTCGACAGCGGGGTAGTCGGCCGCCATGGCAGTTACCCGGTCTCGCCAGAGCTGGCTCACATCCAGCACGTTGGCCTTGTCAACGCTGCAAAGCCGGCCGCCGCGCTGCACGGCTAGCTCGAAGCCAACCTTGGCGATGCGGTCGATCTCGTCGTCGAAGTAGGCCATGGTGTTGAAGGCCCGAATGCGGCCATCGGCTTCCACTCGGCCCTTGGGGGTGCCGAAATAGACGCCGCCGGTGAGTTCCCTGACCACCAGCAGGTCAACCCCTTCGATCACTTCGCGTTTGAGGCTGGAGGCGTCGATCAGAGCTGGGATGATCTTTACCGGCCGCAGGTTGGCGAACAGGCCCAGGCCTGATCTCAGCCCTAGCAGACCCGTTTCAGGGCGCTGCTCTCGGGGCAGGCTGTCGTATTGGGGGGAGCCGATGGCGGCAAGCAGCACCGCATCGGCGGCCTTGCAGGCTTCCAGGGTGCTGTTGGGCAGGGGCTCGCCGGTGGCGTCGATGGCCACGCCGCCCATGGGCTGTTCGTTGTAGATGAGGTTGAAGCCATGGCTGGCGCTCACCGCATCAAGAAGCTGGCGGGCAACCGCCGTGATTTCCGGGCCGATGCCGTCGCCGGGGAGCAGGGTGATCCGGTAGCTCGACGTCATGGGCCTTGAAGTGCTGGGCGCGAGGCTAGGGCTTGGCCTGCTTCTCCAGTTGCCGCAGGGCTTTGGCTAGCTCAGGCAGTTTGTTGAACACGGCCGAGCTGCGCAGCCACAGGCGGTTGGGGATGGCCGGATAGCCGCTCACCACCTCGCCAGCGGCGACTTCGCCATGCACGCCGGATTTAGAGCTGGCGATGGCCCGGTCGCCCATTACCGCCTTGTTTGCCAGACCCACCTGGCCCGCCAGAATCACGCCATTGCCGAGGCGCGCCCCGCCCGCGATGCCCACCTGCGCCGCCAGGGCGCAGCCCTTGCCGGTGCTGACGCCATGGCCGATGTGAACCAGGTTGTCGATCTTGGTGCCGGCGCCGATTCGGGTTTCGCCCACCGAGGGTCGATCGATGGTGCTGCCACAGCCAACCTCTACTCGCTCCTCAAGAATTACCTGGCCGGTCTGGGGCATCTTGCGCCAGCCATTGGCGGTGGGCACGAAGCCAAAGCCCTCGCTGCCCACCACGGCATTGGAGTGCACGACGCAGCCCTGGCCTAGGCGGCAGCCGGGGTGCAGCACGGCTCCGGCATGCAGCACACAGCCTTCACCGATCTGCACGTCTTCGTAGAGCACCACGTGGGGGTGGATGGTGCAATTGGCGCCGATCTGCACGTCAGCGCCGATCACCACCTGGGCACCGATATGGGATCCAATGCCCACCACGGCGCTCGGGTCGACCACGGCACTGGGATGGATGCCGGCGGCTGGCTGGCGTCGCGGGTAGAGGGCATCGAGGGCCTCGGCAAAAGCCAGGCGGGGATCAGCTAGGACGATCCAGGCCAGACCCCGCTCTAGGGCCTGCTGCTGCAGGGCTGCGGCCTCGTCGCCCCGCGCCGGCAGCAGGATTGCTCCCGCGTTGCTGCCGGCCAGGGCGGCTGCCAGGGCGTGGCCGGGCTCCAGAAAACTGAGTTGATCAGCCTGGGCCTGATCGAGGGCGGCCGCACCCTGGAGCTCGGGGTCGTCAGCGAGATGCCGTGGGCTGGCATCCGTCACTTCGCTGAGATGGCTGAGCAATTCGCTGAAGCGCATGCCAGGGAAATAGATCGGGGCGAATCGTAGGTCCGGCCTCAACGGCCGGTGAGCACCAGCTGGTCGCGGTGCACCACCTCAACGCCGGAGCTGCCCATCAGCTCTCGCACCTCGGTGCTGCTGAGGCTGGCCAGCCCCCGGCCCAGCTCCCGCCCATCACTGGCCAGCAGACGCACGGCTTCGCGGCGCTCGAAATCGCCTACAACCGCGTGAACCCCCACGGCTAGCAGCGAAGCCCCTCGCTGGGTTAGGGCCCTCTCGGCGCCGGCATCGAGCTGCAGGCTGCCCTTGGGTAGGAGCGCATGGGCTAGCCAGCCCTTGCGGTCGGGGAGGGGGGTGGGGCTGGGCTGGAACACGGTGCCGACCCGCTCGCCCGCCAGCAGGGCATCAAGCACGGCGGGGTCACGGCCGTCAGCCAGGCGCACCCGGATGCCGCTGGAGGTGGCGATGCGGGCTGCGGTGAGTTTGGTGGTCATGCCGCCAGTGCCCCACTGACCTCCACCGGTGGCCACCGATTGCAGGCTGTCGAGCTCGGCCAGGCTGGCTACCTCCTCGATCGGTCGGGCCTCGGCATCGCTGCGGGGGTCGCCTGAATACAGGCTGTCCACATCGGTCAGCAGCACCAGCTCATCAGCGCCAATTGCAACCGCAACCAGGGCGGAGAGGGTGTCGTTGTCGCCGAAGCGCAGCTCGTCGGTGGCCAGGGTGTCGTTTTCGTTGACAATCGGCACAACCCCCCACCCCAGCAGCTGTTCGAGGGTGCGGCAGGCGTTCTGGTATCGGCGGCGGGAAGCCAGATCTCCGCGGGTTAGCAGCACCTGGGCCACCGCCAGACCACGTACGGCGAAGGCGTCTTGGTAAAGGGCCATCAGCCGGCCCTGCCCCACGGCGGCGGCGGCCTGGAGAGCCACCACTTCGCTGGGGCGCTGCCCCATCTTCAGGGCCTCGCAGCCCAGCCCTACGGCCCCACTGGTTACCAGGGCGATGGTCTCGCCCCGTCGCCGTTGGCGGCTAAGACTTGCGGCCAGATCGGCGATCACCGCAGCTGTAGACCGTTCAGCGCTGCCCCGCAGCAGGCTGGTGCCCACTTTGATTACCCGGCGCGTGTGGGGGGGTGGGGTTGCCATCAGCCCAGGCTGGTGCCCACCCAGTTGGCCAAGCGCAGCTCCAGCTTCTGGAGCCGATCCCGCTTGCAGGGGTGGCCTTGGGGATCGATCGGTTTCACCAGCACGGTGAATAAACCGAGCCTGTTGCCCGCGATCACATCGGTAAACAGGCGGTCACCGATCAGGGCTACCTCCTGGTGGGGCAGCTTGAGCTCGGCCAGCACCCGGCGCAGGGCGCTGCGGCGTGGTTTGCCGGCGGAAATTGTGTAGGGCAGGTCGAGCCGGGCCGCCACCGTTCCGATCCGCTTGCGGGAGGGGTTGTTACTGAACAGGTGGATAGGCACCTGCTGCCGCGCCTGCTGCAGCCAGCGCAGGGCGCTGTCGGGCAGCTCCGCCTGGCGGCGGGGCAGCAGGGTGCGATCGACATCGAGCACCAGGGCCCGGATCGGCTGGCTGAGCAGCTCCTGAAGGGGCAGCTCGGCCAGGGTGCACTCCCGCAGCCAGTTGGGGCGCAGCAGTTGGCGCAACATCAGTCGTCGCCCTCTCGTTCTTCCAATTCGGCCTCAATACGGGGTTGCACCCGCTCAAACTCCTCGCCTTCCACCAGCAAGGCGCCGTCGCCGTTCATGCGGGCCACTACGAAGAACGGGTCCAGAGGGATGTACAGCCCGTATTCCAGATCGTCCACCAAAAAGCTCACCAGCAACTCGTAGGTCTCGGAATCGTCATCGGCGTCTTCGTCGTCGTCGAGCTCATCGGGTTCAGGCTCGTCGAGTTCGCCGCTGACGGTGAGGGTGACTGCGGAGCGCACAAGGGTGAGGTCGTGCTCCTGGAGCACCACGTCTGCCACTGACAGGATTGGCTCGGTGGCATCGATGGTGTCGATCAGTTCCGGGTCCTCATCGCCGTCGAGGCGGAACAGGCAGACCGGGGTGTCGACCGGCGTGAGCAGCACGTAGTCGTGGCCATCCAGGGGTATCAGCTGCTCGAGGAAGCAGAGCAGCTGGCGGCCGCGGCTGTCGTGCACCAGCACGGTGGGCACATCAGCGGGGATCTCCGCGGTGGACTGGGACGGGGGATCAGTACTCATGGGGCGAAATTGAATCTCTTCAGAATGCTGCAGCGTTGGCCGTGTGGCCGCGGTCAATGGTCGCCGGGAGCACCGGATCTGGGCCGTCCTGCAGCCATTGCTCGAGCAGCAGGGCCGCCGCAGCGCTGTCGAGGGCACCGCTGCGGTCGCCGTGGAGACCATGGCGCTCGCCGGCGGCCCAGGTGCTGGCGTGCTCATTTACCCAGGCCAGGGGTAGTTGCAGTCGGCTGGCCAGTCGCTCGCCGTAGCGCTGGCAGTGCAGGGCCTGGGCGGTGGGCTGACCAGCCGCATCAAGTGGTAGTCCCACCACCAGGGTCAGTACCCGCCGCTGCTGAACCAGGGAACTCAGGTGGCCTAAGTCGGTGGCGAATGAGCCCCGGGCAAGGGCCCGCAGGGGGGTGACGGTTAGCCCGAGGGGGTCACAGCCCGCTAGGCCGATGCGTCGCCGCCCAACATCGAGCGCCAGGGCTGAGCGGGGCTGCGGGGCGTTTCTAGATCGTGGCGCGCTCACAAAGGAGGGGCCAGGGGGGTAGGTGTGGGCATGGGGCGCCGACGGGGTTGCCACTGCTCCAGCAAGGCATCAATTCGCTGAGCGGCCCGCACCGGGGCATGCAGCCCCTGGCGCCGCCAGACACTGCGCGCCATCAGCACCCGCTCGCCCTTCTCCTTGGCCCCCAGGCCAGCCAGCCAGAGTTGGCGTGCCTCGGCGCGGAGGTCACAGCCCAGCCAGAGGGGTTCGCCGGCGCCGAGGCCGGCCTGGGCCTGGTGCAGCAGCAGCTCGGTAGGGGGACCCACTAGGTGCTCCCAGCCGGGATGGACGCTCAGCTCCACATCGTGGCCACCGCCTGGGTGCTCGCCGATCCAGCGCACGGCGGCTACCGCCTGCTCCCGGCTGGGATCAACCAGCATCCAGCCCCGGCCGTGGCTCTGGTCGAGCAGATCTTGGACGCGGCGATCAAGCAGCTGGCGCAACTGGGCAGGGCAGGCGGCCTGCTCTAGGTGCCAGAGCAGGGCGGCGCTGCGGCGGTTTAGGGGCTTGAGCTGTAGGTCTGCCGGTGCGGGGCTGCTGGCCGAAATAGGGCTACCGGTGGCAGGGCCGCCAGTCCAGCACCACAGTCGATCGGTGCGCAGGGGCTGAAAGCCTTGCTCGCGCAGCATCGCCAGGCGCGTGTCATCCAGGGTGGAGGCAGCCGCGATCCAACTGGCCGCTCCCCGGGCCCGCTGGATCGCGGCCCGCAGCAGGGTGCTGGCTAGTTCGTGGCGGGCGGCGCCTGGGGCCAGCCGCAGGTGCTGCATCTGCCAGCAACTGCCACTGCGGTTGAGCCGGCGGCAGACGATCAGCCCAAGCGGCTTCTGCCCGCTGAGAGCTACCAGCACCTGGGGTGCGAGCGAGGGACGAGCCAATAGCGCCTGCAATAGCCGCTCCGGCAGGCCCAGCAGCACTGCCCGCTGCAGGACCGGTTGCAGCGGCAGAAAGGCGGGATCGGTGAGCAGGGGCAGGTGCCAGCCGGCCAGGGGTTCGAGCCGCCAGCTGTCCGGCTCCGGATGCTCGGGCGGTGCCGGAACGGCAGAGGGCGGCTGCAGGATCCCGAGCATGGGGGCGTGACGAGACAGCCGGGGTTAACCAACTGTATCGGCGCCAGACTCGCTTGCGGCTTAGTTGTGCTGGGGCTCAGGCGGGCCGTACCAGCACCAAGGGGGTGCGCTCGTTGGCATTACCGGCTGGGTTGGGCCGCAGGGCCCGCTCCAGCAGGGCTTCATCACAGCCCGGGCTGGAGGCCAGCACCTTGACTCGGCCCAAGTCGTTGACGTCTACCACCGCCACAGCAACGCCTAAGGACCGGGCCATGGCGGCGCAGAAGGCGGCGGGCTGTTCGGGCCCGAGCACAATTGTCTGGTCGTAGGGAGGGGTGGTGCCGGTGATGTCGTCGATCAGACGGGCCTGGTCGCCCGCAAGGCGATAAAACCAGCCCTTGCTGCCCACCAGTTTCAGGGCCAGGCCAATCAGCCAGGCGCCCAGCACCCGGGCCGGCCCGACCACATCGATCAATGACTGCAGGCCGCAGGCTGTGGCTAGGGAGCTGGTGGGGTGGAACACACGGCAGAGCAGCCGGGCCAGGGCGCTGGGCTGCACGGTGGCCGGGTGGTGGTAGCGACCTTGTATCACCGCCAGGGGGGTTTCGCCGATGGTGAGTACGTCGCCGGCTTGGATCAGATCGCCGGCGTAGCGGCGCAGCACTGCTTCGGGATCGTCGAGCACGCCGAGCAGATGGGTGCCAACCGGCAGCACGCGGCAGCGGTCGCCTTCGCGCCAGCGCGCCGCCTCCGGCGCTATTGGGGTGGGTTGCTGCAGCGGCACCAGCACGCCATCGCGGCGCTGCAGGCGGCCGAAGGGGCCGTAGTTGATCCAGAGGATTTCCAGCCAAAGGGTGTCGAGCAGCTGGTCGAGGGGCTGGCCTGGGGCGCCGCTCAGGCAGATCTGAATGCGGGCGCTGGTGGTCTTGCGCCCCTTGACGATGTAAGCGGCCCAGTAGCCATCCGGGCGTGATTCCTCATCCGGATGCAGCGCCTCGATCCGACTCGTCACCGTGACGCCTCTCAGCTCGCCCCGGCCCAGCAGGGTGGGACGCAGCTCGATCTCCGGCACCATCACCTCCATGCGGCGGTGGGGATTGTGGATAGTCACCGTGCCGGTCACCGTCAGGCCGTCGGGGTCGGCTTCGACGCGGAAGTCTTCAGCGCGCAACCGCAGTGGCGAGGCGGGGCGCAGGCGATGGCGGAGCTCCAGCACTAGCAAGGTGAGGCCCAGCAGCAAGGCCAGCACCAGCACGAGCTTGAGCAGAACCAGTGCGGCAAGCGATGAGGCCATAGGCGAAGACACCAATTGCTTTGGGGCACGAATCGACGGAGCGTAAATGGCCTAGTGGCCTTAATTTCGCGCCATCACGGATTCGGTGGTTGGCATGCGCAAAACCTTCGTGCTCGACACCAACGTGCTGCTGCACGATCCGGCAGCCCTTACCCGTTTTGAAGACAACAACATCCTGATTCCGATCGAGGTAGTCGAGGAGATCGATCGTTTCAAGCGTGATCCCGCTGAAAAGGGTCGCAATGCCCGCCAGGTGTCGCGCCTGCTGGACGGCCTGCGATCCCAAGGCAACCTGGCCGATAGGACTAATTGCCCAGGACTACACCAGCGATCGCGTTGCGATCAGCGACCTCTATCCCGACTTCTGTGAGGTGTGGGTGGATGCGGAGCAGATGGATCGGGTGAAGCTACCGCCGGGCCTGGCGGTGGAGGGCTTGGTGGTATTGGCGCCTTTGCAAGCCAACGAGGGGGTGACCTTCGCATTCAGTCCCGCAACCGGGAGCAGACCTTCGCCCTTGACCTACTGCTCGACCCAGAGATCCAGTTGATCACCCTGGTGGGCAAGGCCGGCACTGGTAAAACCCTGCTTGCCCTAGCGGCTGGGTTGCATCAGGTGGCCGATGAGCGGCTCTACGAGCGGTTGCTTGTGACCAGGCCAGTGATTTCGTTGGGCAAGGAGATCGGTTTTCTGCCGGGTGATCTGGATGAAAAAATGGGTCCCTGGATGCAACCAATAATCGATAACCTCTATTTTCTACTCGGCGGCGGCGAGGCGGCGGGCCGCGGCAGTAGCAATCGGGCCCCGCGTAGCAATTGGACCGACCTCAATGGCATGGGCCTGCTGGAGGTGGAGGCGATCAGCTATATCCGCGGCCGGTTGATTCCGCGCCAATTTATGGTGGTGGATGAGGCCTAAAATCTCACCCCCCATGAGGTGAAGACGATCGTGACCCGGGTGGGCGAAGGCACCAAGATCGTGCTCAATGGCGACCGTTACCAGATCGATAACCCCTATGTGGATGCCGAGAGCAACGGCCTCACCTGGCTGGTAGAGCGCTACACATCGCAACCCGCCAGCTGCGGCAAATAAACTTTAATCAGGATGGAAGATGGCATTCCAATCCTGCTTCATATCCACAACTAGCCAGCCTCGTAGCGGAGCCTCTCTGAGGGCTTCAATAAGCTTGCCGGTGCTGTTTGTCTTAGCGTCGTAGGCGTACTCGCGTTCAGCGTCGGTGTGATGGACAATCAGTCCCAAGCTGGGGCGAGGATTGTTGATAGTGGTGTATTGCAACATGGCATAGTCGCCATCACTGTTACCACAGCAAAATACGGGTTTGCGGCCGATAAACTGATGGATGCCGACCGGCTTGCCCGTCTTATCATTTACGAATAAATAGTCGAGGGTTTTTGTTAGCACTGGTTTGCCATCGCACAGTTCGAATCTGGTCCGCGATGTTGAGCCAACAACCTGCTCCGGTGGTATGGCGTAAACCCGCTCCACCCAGGCGCGCATGAAGTCAGCGCCGCCACCTGACACGATGAAGTTTTTGAAGCCATTTGCGCTTAGGTACCTCAGGAGTTCTTGCATTGGTTGATAGGTGAGCTCGCCATAGGGCTTGCCATATCGCGGATGCTGGGCAGATGTAAACCATGCCTCCACGGCATCTCGAAATTCTTCTACGGTCATGCCTGCATGGGTGATCGCCAAGATCTGCATTAGGCCGTCAAAGTGTTCGCCTTCCAGGAGTTTTGCAAGATCGCCGCTTAAGGCCGCTTGCACCATGGGATTAGAGACGAGGCTCGGTTCGGTGAGGATGCGTTGCCTTAGTTCGTCGATGGCAAACGCTGCCTGGAAGGGCAGCGGATTTTCCGGCCAAAGCGTGCCGTCATTGTCATGTACGGCAATGCGTTCCGCTAGTGGTAGGTATTCAGGTGAGTCTTCCTTTGTAACTTTGGCGATAAAAGTGAAAATAGCCTGTTTGACGGGGCCTTCATTCCAGGAAGGCAGCGGATCTTCGGTGCAGGAGATGTCAAAGAGCTTTCGTTGTGCGACACCGTAATCGCCAACTTGGTAAATGCCC
>CAZKER010000005.1:0-3808 GCA_964551845.1 uncultured Cyanobium sp. | reverse complement strand
CCCCATTCGCATGGCTCACTGGCACGATGCTCAGCCGCAAGGGCAGGGTGCCGAAGGGGTAGCCCCGGTAGTTGATCTGGTCGGAATAGAAATCGCCGTTGAAGCGGTAGTCGCGGCCAAGATTGGGGCCGAGCTTGAGCCAGCCACTGGCCGGCTCAAGCAGGGAGTTCCATGGCTCCACCTGGTTTTGAAAGCGGACCAGTTCCACCGGATCGATCCCGGCGGCCTGCAGTCGCTGCATCACCACCGCCGGTGCCGATAGCCGCAGGGTTCCTTCCACGCTGTAGGTCTTATCCCGGGCTGAGAACTGGTGAACGTTGCCCAAATCGAGTGCCACCTGCAGGCGCGCTGCGGTGCCTGGCTGTGACGCAGCCACGGTTGGGATCGCCAGCCAGGCCACGACCAACAGGGAGACCAGCCAAGTCAGCCATCGGCTCCCTCCGATCACCATGGCGTGTGGAGCAGGATGAGCGCTCACCGTACCGGTGTGATGGCAGCGCACGACATCGTTTCCGACGTGCTGGTGGTGGGCGGCGGCCCGGCGGCCCTGTGCATGGCGGCGGCCCTGGCCACGCAGGGGCTTGCTGTGGCGCTGCTCGCCCCCCACGATCCGCGCGCACCGTGGCCCAACACCTACGGCATCTGGGGTGATGAGGTGGATGCCCTAGGCCTGGGCCACCTGCTGGAGCACCGCTGGAGCCACACCGTCAGCTACTTCGGCGCCGGCGCTCCCGATCCAGCCGATCCAGCCAATGAGCCCACCCACCACGGGCGCGACTACGGCCTGTTCAACCGCGAGGCGCTGCAGCGCCACTGGCTCACGGCCTGCGAGCGCGGCGGCGTGCAGCTGCTCCAGGGCCAGGCGGAGCGACTGGTGCTCGATCCCACTGATGGTGGCCGTGTTGATGGTGGCAGCGTGCTCCACACTGCCGATGGCCGCCAGCTGCGGGCCCGGCTGGTGGTGGACGCCACAGGCCACCAGTCGCTGCTGGTGCGGCGCCCCGATGAGGGGCCGGTGGCGGGCCAGGCCGCCTACGGGATCGTGGGCCGTTTCTCAGCGCCGCCAGTGGAGCCGCAGCAGTTTGTGCTGATGGACTACCGCTCCGATCACCTCAGCGCGGCTGAGCGAGCTGCCCCCCCCACCTTTCTCTATGCCATGGACCTGGGCGAGGGACGCTTCTTTGTGGAGGAGACCTCCCTGGCTCTGGCCCCGCCGGTGCCCTTCGACATCCTGCGGCAGCGTTTGCACCAACGCTTAGCTCACCGTGGCGTGGCGATCACGGCGGTCGAACACGAGGAGTTCTGCCTGTTTCCGATGAACTTGCCGTTGCCGGATCTGCAGCAGCCGGTGCTCGGCTTCGGTGGGGCAGCCTCGATGGTGCATCCCGCTTCGGGCTACATGGTGGGGGCGCTGCTGCGCCGGGCCCCGGTGGTGGCGGCTGCGGTGGCCGGGCTGCTACGTAGCGATCCGGCAGCCAGCTCGGCGGCGCTGGCCCAGGCGGGCTGGCAGGCCCTGTGGCCGATATCAGAACGTTTCAAGCGCAGTTTTTATGTGTTTGGTCTTCGTAAATTGATGGGTTTTGATGAGGCATTGCTACGCCATCACTTTGGCGCATTTTTTCAGTTACCTGCAGACCAGTGGTATGGATTTCTTACCAATACATTGACGCTCCCTGAGCTGCTGAGGACGATGCTCAGCCTATTTGTACTGGCACCGAATGATGTCAGAGCTGGTTTGATCTTGCCTGCACGTCGATCTGCAAATCAGTCATCGTGATCGGCTGCGTCGATGCGGATCAGCCAGTACCCGAGCACTCGGCTGCCTGGCTCAATGGTGAAACCGGTGCCAGCGTAAACCTCGATGGTATGAATTCCCGTTTCAGCGGGATTGATCAGGTCGATCGCAATCCCCAATTGGCGATCGGGGTCAAGGATTTGCTGGACTGTGATCCAAACCATGTCTCTGCCTGGGCCAACTTTGAAGCGGCTCAATACTTTGATGGCTTCGATGCATTGACTATGATTCGGCTTGGGGTGGGACTTCCTGCTCAGATAGCAGAGTTTGATTTGACTGGGTTTGGGATTGATGTTGAAATACTCGGGAAGCACTAGTTGTAGATCTTTGATCGAATCGTTTTCCTGCTGTTTGGGTAACCAAAGCAGGTAGCTGCTTCGCAGGCCGGCGGAGCTGTTGCTGCTGTAGACGCTCAGCGCTAGCCCCTGCGGATGGTTCTGGCCATACACGTGGCTGGGCAGATTCAGGAGTAACCAAGGGATTGCGCTTAGCCCCATCAGCCATGACTTCAGGCGAATCTTGGGTGGTCTTGATTGGGCCATCAGAACCGAAACGTGGCTTTAACGACAAAGCCGATCACGCCCAGGGTTGCTCCCGTGCTGGTGGGAAGCGTGGGATCATCCCAGGCGGTGTTTGACTGGGTCAGTTGACCGCGCGGCCTTGGTAGCCAAAAGACGGCGGGGGTCAGGGAAAAGTTGTCGCTGATCTGGATTTTGTACCATGCTTCCACAGCCCAGCTGGCATCGTAGGCACCAGATTCTCCTAAGCTATTGCGGAAGCGGGTGAGAAACTTTGGCTGCCCAAATGCGAGCCCTAGATTGTTTCCTTTGTCGAGCACATCCTGCCACTCCATACCAACCATCCATGATTGCGATTGGGCCTCCAGCAGCGGACTAGCGGCGTAGGCTCCTGTATAGCTGTAGTTGTTCTGGTTTAATCCCCAACCGATCGACAGGGCAGGCCACCAGCCGCTGCCGATCGGGTCGATGTAGCCACTTAAGCCGAAGGCATTGACGGTTCCATTTAGGCCAGAGGACAGGGATGGCCAGGTTTGCCCGGAGAGGGGAGTGATGATTTCATCCTGGCGTGCTCCTGCCTGGTTATAGGTGTAAGTGCCCGCAATGGCCCAGTTGGCACCCACATAGCCAAGTTGCAGCGTTGCAGCTCCCCTGCCATCATCGCTGAGCAGCTTGCCACTCGACCCCCTGGCTGAAACGAGCACCGCGCTCGCTACCCATTGGTTGGTTTTGCGTCCCGGCTGGCGCCAGTTCAAGCCCAGTCCGGAGCCCTTCACATCGCTGTAGGCGCCCACTGCCCCGGCATAATCAAATAAACTGAGAATGCGTTCACTGCTGCCATACATTGATGGCCAGAGGCCAAGCATGTCCTTTTGGGTGATGCGTGGGCCGAAGGTGAGTGTGAAGCCGGCCCCAATTGGTGTGCGGTAGAAGAGCTTGTCGAGCAGCACTATGTTGTTGCGACACTGGCCATCTTGCTGATTCGGCAGGGAACAGAAGGGCGAGACCCCATCGAGCCTTGTCATGGGCGTAACCGTATTTCCCCGGAAGCCCGAGTAGGCGCCATTGCCGGACCTCAGCCGGGTTCGCAGCAGATCACGGCCGCTGAAGGAGGTGTCGAAATTGAGCTGGAGGTCGTAGACGAAGGTGATGGCTTCCGGCAATTTCAGACGGACGCCGGGGCGTCGGCCCGGTTGACCAAGCAGATAGGTGTTCCCGGGACCGATCTGGTTGCCGTAATAGTCGAGGCCGCCGATATACCAGCGGCTCAGGGCCCGTAGCCGGGTCGTGGGCGAAAACTGCTCTGCTTGCAATTGCTCCAGGGTCCGCTGCAGACTCTGGTCTCGGGCCTGCAGGGCCGTGATCTCCTCGCCGAGCTCCTGCACGAGACGCCGCTGCAGATCGGTTGCTGGGCCCTCTGTGCGATCCAGGCAGGTCTTCAGCGCCGCGGCAACCGCGAAGCGGCTGGCACTGGTATCGCTGCTCTGCGCAGATG
>CAZKER010000004.1:0-9770 GCA_964551845.1 uncultured Cyanobium sp. | reverse complement strand
GTGGAGGCCTGGGTGTGGGCATCGGGCAGCCAGTTGTGGAAGGGGAAGAGCGGCACCTTGATGCCGAATCCCACCAGCAGGGCCCCGAGCAGCACCAGCTGGCCTCCCATCGCCAGCCGTTCACTGGTGACCGGGGTGAGGCTGAAATCCACAGTGCCGGTTAATAGGGCCAGGCCAAGAAAGGCGCCAAGGATCAGCATTCCCGACACCGCCGTGAAAATGAGAAACTTCGTGGCTGCGTAAGCCCGGTTGACGCCGCCCCAGATGCTGATCAGGAACCAAAGCGGGATCAGCTCCAGCTCATAGAAGAGGAAAAACAGCAGCAGGTTTTCGGCTAGGAAGGCACCATTTACGGCACCGCTGATCACCAGCAGCAGGGCGAAGTAGACGCGGGGACGCTGGTTGATGTCACGGGTGCAGATGGCCGACACCAGGGTGAGAGCCGAATTGATCAACACCAGGGGCATCGACAGACCGTCGACACCCAGCCGATAGTCGAGGCCGATGCTGCCGACCCAGGCAAATGACTCCTGCAGCTGCATGCCGCCGAGGCCTGTGTCGAAGCGGAAAAGCACCACCAGGCTCCAGATCAACTGCAGGCCAAGCACCACTAGAGCCACGGTGCGCATGCGTCCAGGCGCAGGATTGCCGGGCCAGAGGGCCAGGACCAGAGCTCCCACTAAGGGGATCAGCAGTAGCAAGGTCAGCATTGGGTGCTCCTCATCCGTGCAACCACTGCAGCGAGGTGAGCAGCAGGACGATGGCCAACAAAACCGTCAGGACGTAAGTCTGCAGCTGGCCGCTAACCGAGAGCTTCAGCCCTTCAGCGCTCGCCAGGGACAGCCTGCCAATGCCATTAACAAAGCCGCTCACCAGGGCACGGTCGATCCAGTTGCTAAATCTCGCCAGGCCAGACACCGCCGCCACGATCGTCACTCTGTAAATGCGCTCGGTGTAGAAGTCGTAGGCCAGCAGGTCCTGTAGCAAGCGGAGGGGCTGGAACATTGATCGAGACCAGAACTTGTGCAGGGGCGCCAGGCAGCCGGCCACTACCCCTGCAACGCCGCTTGCCACTACTGCAGTGGCTAGGGGCAGGGGGAAGGAGGTGAGGCCCGGCACCGGATCTAGCCGGGCCATCAAAGCTGGTAGCAGGGTTACCAGCACAGTCAGACTGACCATTGGTAAGGCCATCAGCCAGTTCACCTCAGGGGTGCGCTTTGTTTTCGGCAGCGGCGCTCCCATGAACACCTGCCGGAACACCCGAGTGAGGTTGAAGGCTGTCAGTGCATTTGTGATCAGAACCACTCCGGCAAAAAATGGTGCAGTGCGGCCTAGCGCCTCCACAAGCAGGCCGAAGCACCAGAAGCAGCCGAGGGGCAACAAGCCCACCAGGCCAGCTCCCCCCACCAGGTAAGCGGTGGTAGTGGCTGGCATTCGGGATCCCAGTCCCCCCAGCTCGGTGAGGTCCTGGCAGCTGGTTGTGGCTATCACGCTGCCCACACTCATGAACAGCAGGGCTTTGGCCAGGCCATGGGCAAACAACAGCAACAGAGCAATGGCCGGCTGTTGCAGGGCGATGGCAATGAATATCAGGCCCAGATAGGAGGTTGTGGAGTAGGAGAAGGCCCTCTTGATATCCACCTGGGCGATCGCTACCAGGGCACCAGCTAGGGCGCTGATTGTGCCCACCACCAACAAAACATCAACCGCCAGCGGTGAAAACCGCAGCAGCGGCATCACCTTGAGCAGCACAAGGGCTCCAGCCGTCACAACGACGGAGTTGCGCAGGATCGAGGCTGGGTTTGGCCCCTCCATTGCCTCATCTAGCCAAAGGTGCATCGGGAACTGGGCGCACTTACCCATGGGTCCGGCGATCAAGCCCAGCCCGAGCAGGGTTCCCGCTAGGGGGGTTAGGGAACCATTGGCATTGGCATCAGCTGCCCAGACGTAGAGGTCGTCAAATTCCATCGAGCCAGCCCAGGCCGAGAGAGCGACTACGCCCATCAGCAGCAGCACATCGCCAACCCGTTTGGTCAAAAAGGCGTCGCGGGCAGCCGTAACAACCAGCGGTTGGGCATACCAGAACCCCACCAGCAGGTAGGTGGAAAGGGTGAGCATTTCCAATAGGAAATAGCTCATGAAGAGATTGCTGCTCAGTACAACCCCGGCAAGGGCACCTTCAAAAAAGCCAACCAAGGCATAAAACCTTGCTAGGGCCCACTCCTTATCTAGGTAGCCCAGGGCAAAAACCTGGCCGACCAGGCTCAGGCCAGTCACCAGCTCAAGGGCAGCCAGGTTGGTCAGGGATAGGTCGAAGCCGATGCGCAGGTCAAGATCGGCAGCCTGGAACCAGGGCAGCTCGATGTGCTGGGGACCCAAAACCCAGACCTGTTGCAGGATCAAGGTGCCATGCACAACCGCCAGCAGGGTGACGATCAGGTTGAGGTAGGCAGCCGGGCGAGGCCCGTGTCGCTTGATCCACCCGGCAGCCCACGGCAGGGACAAGACCATGCCGCTGAACCCGTAGAGGGGAATCAACCAGGCAAGCTGGATGGAAAGTGGCAGGGGTGGGGCGAACAAGGGGGGATGGGCGTCGGTCGGCCCTGTTCGTAGCGAACAGCTTGCCGGCGGCGGATTCTAGGCGGATGGCTCAGAAGGTGGCCCGTTCCCTGGAAGGGTTGGGGCTGGAGCCAAGGCTGCGCAGCCAGGCCCCCAGGTCTTCGCTGTGGAGCTGCTCGTCGCTCCAGAGGCTCCTGAACAGTGCCTCGTTGGCGCCATCTCGTACCAGAACACAGAAGCGAACTGCTTCGGCGTAGTGATGGATCAGGTCGTTTTCGAGGGCGAGATTGAGCCTGAGCAGTCCGACTAGATCGGGTGCATGGACAACGGGCCGCAACTGGGATGCGGCAGGAGCCACACCCAGGGAAAGCATGCGCTGCACGAGACGTTCGGCGTGCTGCATTTCTTCCACAGTTTCGATTCGGAACCGGGCGGCCGAATCCCCATCTCCCCAGAGCTCCACAAGGGAGGCCTGGGTCATGTACTGCTGAACAGCGGAAAACTCCAGGCTCAGGGCGCGGCCGAGGTAACCAAGGACGCGCGGATGAACGGCGCCCATGGCCATCAGAGGCGACGAGTGGTAGCAGTTGCGATCAGGGCAGGCTCCACTTCACTGTGGGGACGGGCAATGATGTGGGCAGCAACCAGGCCGTCGCCCACGCGCTCACAGGCATCAGCGCCAGCCCGAACGGCGGCGTTCACCGCACCGGTTTCGCCACGGACCATCACGGTGACGTAGCCACCACCGACGAATTCACGGGCGATCAGGGTCACTTCAGCGGCCTTGGTCATGGCGTCTGCGGCTTCGATCGCCGGTACCAGGCCACGGGTTTCGATCATGCCGAGGGCGATGCCCTGAATGGAAGGAGCCATGGCGTTGCTGCGCGAAGGAGTTGTGGGTGGGGTGGTGCCGGCGCCCTTGCCGGCACTGGAACGAGCGCCAGTTGAGCTGGCGCTCGAGCGGCGGCGGGTCGTGCTGGATGCACGACGCGCCGTTGAGGCCGCTGGCTTGGCTACGGCTTTCGCCGCAGTGGGCTGGGCTGCCGCCGCCGGCAGGGCCTTGGGGGCCGCCGTAGGTGGGTTCGAGCTGGCCACCGCCGCACTAGCCACCGGGGTGGAACTGGCTGTCCCAGCCGCGGGGGCGGATTTGGCAGCGTCAGCTCCGATTGGAGTGGATTTGGGGGTGGGGGTGGCCATGGCTCAGGGGTATGGGGGCTGGAGAGATGACAGGTCGATCGGGCAGCGAGCTACCCGAACTAACTAGCCGTCGGGCTCCCAGAAATCAATGATTCCACCGATCGTTAAATCGGTTTGCACCTCGGGATTACCGCAGGCGAAGCGGGCCGCGGAGCCACTAGCGGTGAAAACCCAGTTGCCTGGGGATGCACCAACAGGGTCGACAGCAACGCTGAGCTTTCCCTTGGCGGTGCGCAATATGCGCAGGTTGGAGTGGTCGAGTCCGGCAACCCGCTGGCTACATACCAATGAGCCGGTGACCTGCATGATTTCCACTAGATAGAACCTCCTGAAGGAGTTTGGGCCTTGCCGGAGTCTGGATCCCAGTGGTCAATGATTCCCACGATTGTCAGATCGCTCGGGTAAGACTTGCTACCAGCGGCTTCGCGTGCAGCTGAGCTACCAACGCAGATCACCCAGTCGCCTGGTACGCAGCCAACGGCATCAACTGCCACCTTCTGAGTGCTGCCATCGAGCACAACCTGGAGGTGCTTGTGCTCAAAATCCCGAATGCGATTGGTGGACACCAGTGGTTTAACCACTTTGCAGATCAACATGTCAGTGTCCTCCTCCGCTGGTGAATGTGATGGTGGAACCTACAGCTTCAGCTGGAGTGTGACGGTCTTGGTCCCTCACGGTGAGCAGCGCATGCAGCAGGCCCTGCTCAAACAGATCGGGGTAACGGTTTTCCATGGCGGCTTGCACTCGTTGGCAATTGCGAATGGCCCGCTGCCGCGCCCCTGGCACCTGGCCGTTGTAGTCAAAGCGCACTACCACTGGCACTGGCAGGCCCCTCGAAACATTTAGCCCCTTAAAAATCTTGATGCCGACATCTAGATCAGGAGCTCCCTCCTCCACCGTGTCCATGTAGGCGAAGTAGGTGAGGTTGCGCAGGTGAATCTCCTTGAAACCGATTCCCACGCCTATGAAGCGCTCGGCATGGCCAGCATCGCCGTAGCTGCCTCGGTGGTACTGGCGCACGTAGTCGATCTGGGAGATGTTGTTCTCAATCAGGCGAGCAATCAGCTTCACCATGCCCGGGTCTGGTGCGCTGGCAGCTGCCTGTTCCACCAGGGACTGAATGCGGGCCCGGCCCTCAACGGGATTGAGATGGCGGGTGGCCTCGTAGGCCGCTTGGGCATCGAGCCAGCTCTCCAGATTGGTGCTGCCATCGATTCCAGGCACATGCACACGAATCGTGTCGGTGTCGGTGTCGATGCCAAGTAGCAACAGATCTACCGAAGCACCACAGCAGAAGCTGTTTTCAACGGCCTGCTGGAAATCCTTGAGCCGGGCCAAGCCACAGGAGGCAGCTAAGGCGTCATCGCTGCCATGGGCAGCACAACCCTCATGCAGCGGATCTTTGGAGCTGAAGTGGTACAGCACCACTTTTAGGTAACGGGTATCGTCGTACGCTGAATTGGGTTGACCTTCCCGATAGCGGCGATGTTCGGTCTTGACCCAGCGGTTGACCGTGTTTTCTACGTCAAAGAGGGCGCCAGCGTGGGAGCGCCGCCGCACCGAACTGAATGGAATTCTCAGGGCGTAGGCCATGGCATGGGCCAGACGCCCGTCAGCACAAGGGGTTGCGTCGAGGAGGTGGAATCCACAAGCAAGTAGAAAGCCATTAAAGGCTTCGGCAGCAGGACTGCCGGGCTTGCCGCCGAGAGGGTCATTTTGAAAAAAGGCGTCGCTGGTTTGTTCGTAGGTTTCGAACACACACCAGGCGAACAGGGTTCGCATGTCGAGTTGGCTTACCCAGGCCTTCTCGAGAATGGGCAGCGGCAACTCAAAGCCCAGCTCGGCCCTGGCGAGCCGTTGGGCCTGCTCAATGAAATCCGCCTCGTGTTGCAGGGCTGAAAGGCGCTTAAGCAGGGGCACAATCCGATCAAAGGACCCTTTGACCTGGTCTTCGTAGGCTCTAAGGATTCCATTGGACTGGGAATCGCTGAGCGGATGCAGCCCACCAGCAACCGGCTCGCTTGCGGCGGACGCGCTTGGACGACGACGGGGTGCCGTCGGAGCGAGCGGGCGGTAGGCAGTGGCGAGTGGACGACGTGGCATCAGGAAATCAACCGCGGGCGCCGCCGGAAACTGTGATCAGTGAGCCGGCAGTGGTGTTGCCGCTCGAACCGGTGACACGGGAGACCGGTTCAGGCCGCTCCTCGTTTCGCTTCTGCTGCAGGGTGGGCATGGAGGCTTTCGAGCCTGGCCGGGTGGGGTTGCGGCGCCTGGCCGAAACACCTTCCGTGCCGGTGACCCGATCACCTCGATCCCAGTCATCACCGGTGATCTTCAAGCCAGCAGAGATACCTTCGCCGGTCACCCTGGAGGTTGGACGGGCATCCTCGTCAACACTGAGCGGAACCTCAATGGGGCCGCGCACGATTTGGCTGCCGCCGCGACGATCGAAGCGGAATTGCTCGGTGCCGGTGACCATGTCACCGGCCAGGTCAAAAGGGCCGGTAATCCTGCTCCCCTGCTCGTAGCTTGTGCCGGTTACGGCGCCAGCTGGTTCACGCCCCACCTGGGCGGAGCGCGCCGGGGATTGGATGCTGAATTGCTGCCAGGGCTGACTGCCTACCAAGGGCTGGGGGAAGTCGGGGTCCTGGGCTGCGGCTGCACCGCAGACTTTGGCGAGCTGATCGCCGCCGATGTAAGGGGTGCCGGTCACCGCTTCGCAGGCCCCACGCTCGGCGCCGGTGAGAACACCGCCAATGCCCGGTTGAATGCCACTCATGCGGTTGGAGCCCCGCACCGGGGTGCGCTGCCGAATCTCGGATATAGCTTTGCCGGTGCAAAAATCACCAGCCTGTTCAAGGCCCGCGTAGGGCGTACCAGTTACAACTTTGCAGGTGCCGGGCTCATCACCGGTCACATTGGAGGAGCGTCCAGTGCGGGTACCGCTGACTACCTGAGCCCGATTGGTGACGCTGAAGCCCACCTTGGCGGCTTCAGGTGCGGGCTTGCTGCCGCAGAAATCGGCGTATTGCTGGCTGCCGACGTATTCATCACCAGTCACTAGGCGGCAGCTGCCGGGCTCATCCCCGGTGACATGCTCACTGCGGCCCACATGGGTGCCGGTGATGCCCGTGCCCCGAAGGGTGTGCAAGCTGGCCACCTTGGTAGGAGCCCGACCGATCACCTCGCTCTGATCGGCAACGTACTGGGAGCCTGTGAGTTGCTTGCCAGAGCCTGGCTCGTCGCCGGTGACCTTGCTGGAGCGACCCACCATCACACCGGAAACGGCTTGGCCGCCCTCTGTTTGGCTGCGCCCAACCTTGCGTGGGCTGGGGCTGGGGCTGGAGGTGCCGCAGAAGGCGGCTGACTGATTGGCGGAGACGTACTCGGTTCCAGTGACGTTCTTGCAGGTACCGGGCTCATCGCCGGTCACCTTTTCAGAGCGGCCTACCTCATTACCGGTGACCCGGTTGCCATGGGTAGTGGCACTGACGCGCACCTTGGCAGGCTGGGTTGCCGCGGGAGCGCTTTGACAGAAGGCCTGAAAAACCTCAGCCCCCAAATATTCGGTGCCGGTGATGGCGCGGCAAGTGGCGGCTTCATTGCCGGTGGTTTTCTCGGAGCGGTTGGCCTGGGTACCGGTGACCACCTGGCCAGCGCTGGTTTCGCTAACCCCAACTTTCCAGTGGGCTTCTGCGGCTGCTGCCTGTTTAGCTCCGTGGCGGTTCGGTCCGGAGGGGCGGGTGCCGCCGCCTCTGCTGGAGCCGGCGCTGCCTACCTTGGCGCGCAGCTCACGCACTTTCTGAGAGAGTTCCCGGGCGCTCATATCTGGATTGCCTTGGCGGGATATAGAGGCGGCTGTGGTGCTCTTCGGTGCATTAGCTGATTTGCCACGCTTGGAGAGGGCTTCCCTCCGCGCCAGCACCAGGGCCCGACTGGGATCGAGTTGGGAAAGGCGCTTAGCCGTGGCACGGCGATCGATACCTTGACCTCCAGCTTTGCTAGAGCGATTGCTAAGGCTCGTTAGGGCTGGAGCAGCAGCAGCGGTTTCGCCCTGGCACTTGCACTTGGCTTCAGCTGCAGGTGCCTGGACTTTTGGTGCGGTTTTGGCCACGTCCGTGCGAGTGCGATCGCTTGAGGTATCGGCACGTTTGCCGCGTTTGGAGAGGGCTTCCCGTCGGGCAAGCACCAAATCTCTACTGGGATTTGCGATTGGACGGGCCTGGGTGGTCCGGCTGGAGCCGGTGGGAGCAGCAAGGCTGCGATGGGAGGCAGCCACACGAGGGCTCACTGCCGCGGCTGCAACAGGGGTGGCCGTGGCCACCGATGCAGGGGACTCCGGCGCTGCGGCCGTGCGGGTGGGGCGAGCGTCTTCAACCGAGCGCACACGGCTCGGGCCGGAGGTGAACCGGCTGGCGGCTTTTTTGCCACCGTTGGTGAGGGCCCTGCGGCGCTCCAGAGCTGCTTCCCGGCTGGATGTGCTGGCCATGTCCGCCCGTCGAATGGAATATCTGAAATGGTGCTGACCAGTTCGCAGCGCGAACAAGCCCGCAGAGGAAAAGGGGTGGGGCTCAGGCCAATGGCAAGAGCCCCTGAAGGGCTGGGATCAGCGTCCTTCGAAAACCACGAAGCAGGAACCCTGGCTTTGGGTATAAGCGTCGTAGCCCACCAAGCGAACGTGGTGGTCGGGGTAGGCGCGGTGACAAGCCTCAAGCTCGTTCACGATCACACCCAGATCCTTCTCGCCGAAGAAGGGCAGCTTCCAATAGGACCAATAAGTGGCCATGGAGTTGCTGGGATGGACATGCTCAACGAGCGGGCTCCAACCCTGGGCAATGATGTAAGCGATTTGGTCGTAGATCTCGTCCTGAGTCATCGGCGGGAGGAAGCCGAATGTCTCCAGGGTGGCGACTGTTTGATAGTCACCCACGGTGCTCTTGAAAGGCATGGGGATCCTTATGTGGATGGAATGTTTGAACCTTGTATGAAAGGCTCTTAATCACGTTCGTAGAGATTATTTGAATCTCTAGAGCTGAATATTCCTTTCTGGGAGGTGAGAAGGCTAGTTTCCTTTCCCCCTCACCGTCTCAGACTGGTTTATTCAGTTGACGTCGAGCTTGTCGACGGTGTCGAACTCGAACTTGATTTCCTTCCAGGTCTCCAGGGCGATGGCTAGCTCAGGGCTGTGCTTCGCTGCTTCCAGAAGGATGTCGCGGCCTTCGCGCTCGATCTCACGACCGGCGTTACGTGCCTTGACGCAGGCCTCGAGGGCCACGCGGTTAGCAGCAGCGCCAGCAGCCGAACCCCATGGGTGGCCGTGGGTACCACCACCGAACTGCAGCACCGAGTCGTCGCCAAAAATGGCAACCAGTGCAGGCATGTGCCAGCAGTGGATACCGCCGGAGGCCACGGCGAACACGCCGCCCATGGAGCCCCAGTCTTGGTCGAAGAAGTTGCCGCGGCTGCGATCTTCGGGGACGAAGGATTCGCGCAGTTGGTCGATATAGCCGAGGGTCGACTGGCGGTCGCCCTCCAGCTTGCCGACCACCGTGCCGGTGTGAAGCTGGTCACCACCGGAAAGACGCAGGCACTTGGCTAGCACTCGGAAGTGAATACCGTGCTTCGGATGGCGGTCAATCACAGCGTGCATTGCACGGTGAATGTGCAGCAGCATTCCGTTCTTGCGGCACCACTTGGCCAGACCGGTGTTAGCGGTGAAGCCACCCGTGATGTAGTCGTGCATGATGATGGGCTGGCCCAGTTCTTTAGCGAACTCGGCGCGCTCATACATCTCTTCAGGAGTTGCAGCGGTGCAGTTGAGGTAGTGCCCCTTTTTCTCGCCTGTTTCCTGCTGAGCCAAGTTGGTTGCTTCAGCAACGAACTCGAAACGATTCTGCCAACGCTGGAAAGGCTGGGAGTTGATGTTCTCGTCGTCCTTGGTGAAGTCGAGACCACCACGCAGGCACTCGTAAACCACCCGGCCGTAGTTCTTACCGCTCAGGCCGAGCTTCGGC
>CAZKER010000003.1:0-11800 GCA_964551845.1 uncultured Cyanobium sp. | reverse complement strand
ATCGAGCTTGATGTTGTTGAGGGCAGCGGCACCGCTCTCTTCTGTGGGCATGACGAACTTGCCGGCCTTGTTTTGCAGGGCAGCGGCCTTGATCTTGCCTTTGACGTAGCTCTGGTTGAGGTAGCCGATGGCACCGGGGGTGTTCTGCATCACACCCGAGACGCCTTCGTTGCCCTTACCACCCACGCCAACTGGCCACTTGACGCTCTTGCCCTCACCAACCTTGCTCTTCCACTCCGAGGAGAAGGCCGAGAGGCTATTAGTGAAAGCGAAGGTGGTGCCCGAACCGTCTGAACGGTGGGCAACGGTGATCTTGCCCTTGCCGCACTTAAGCTGATCCCAGGTTTTGATCTTGCCGAGGAAGATGTCAACGGCTTGTTGCTGAGTGAGCTTAAGGTTCTTGCAGTCAGCCTTGTTGTAGGCGATGGCAATGGTGCCGCCCACAGCAGGGAACTGGATCACACCACGCTTCACCTTGGCGGCTTCCGAAGCCTTGATTGGTTCGTCCGTAGCGCCGAACTCAACCGTGCCGGCTACATACTGACGCACGCCCGAGCCGGAACCAACCGACTGGTAATTGACGCGCACCTTATTTGCCACACCAGCGAAGGCGCGCTGATAGAAAGCAGCAGGGAAAGTTGCACCGGCACCACTGATGGTGGCCTGGGCAAGCGCGGGAATGACGGCTGAAGTTGCGCCAGCACCGATAGCTGCAACAGTGCCGACAATCAGGGCCTTCTTGGCGAAGGTCATGGAAGAAGACTTTTAGGGTCAACCCATTAATAGCAAGACGCATAGCTAGCAGTCTTTATCACCCGGTTAAGGGGCGTTCAAGATTGCCACGAAGTAGCACTGCAAACATTAAAAAGCCCCCCATTCCTGGGGGGCAGAAGCTGTGTGAAATGGAGCTAAGAGGAAGCAGTGAGGAGTTTCTGGCAAAATGCCAGAGGGATCAGAAGCGGAACTGGGCTTGGATTACACCGCCCCAGGCATCACCAACACCATTGAGCACCATTTGATCAACCCAGAAGAGCGCAGGAGTGATCGAAATATTATCGGTCACCTGGAACTTATAGAAGATCTCATACATCATGGCGTCGTTTTGGTTTGCACACACTGTGGTAGCCGTGCAAGCAGCTCCAGCGGTGGCTGCGTTATTGGGATTGGCACCTTGACCAAAAGCAAAGCCTGCCGAGTTCCCCTTCACGAAGGCATCATCCCACTGGAAGGCCACAGTCCAGGACTGAGAGCTCACGGCAGCCCGGCTGGAGCTGAACTGTTGAGTAGGGCGGTTCGCAGTCGAAACACTACCGCTCAAATCAGTGAAGCCATAGCCCAAACTGATGGAGGGGATGAAGCCTTTGTCCAGCGGCTGCCAGAAGGCACCCACCGACATGCTGTTGGAGGACTGGCCGGGCAACAGGGCATTACCGGCGTAACCGTTGCCGACCCGGGTGCGGGTACCTTCCGAACCGTAACGGTAGCCAAGGGCTACGCCGTAGTTGGTGCCGCGGAAACCGAGCTGGGCGTTGATGTTCTGGGCACCGTCATTGTTGAACATGCCAGTGGTCGAGCTATCGCCTCGCTCAGCGATGTAGCTGGTGTCAAACGTGAAGTAAGGATTGCCTTTTTTCACGCTTTGCTTCCACTGGGCAGCAAAACCAGCACCCGTTGCCTTGTTGTAGACGCCAGGCGCACCGGCCAGACCGAAGAAATCAAGAATCTGAGCGCGATAAGCAGTGGGCAGGAAAGCCACAACTTCAGTATTACGCAGCAAAGTACCTGCTGTCAGCTTGATCTCTTTACCCACTGGGAAGGTGTAGTAGAGACGATCAATCCACACGTTGCTTTGGGCCCCATCGCGGGCGGTTTCAGCCTTATCCAGCTTGAACAGGTTGTTGGAGCTGGAGCCGAAGGGCGCAGAGCTGAAGTTACCGCTGCGCAGGCGGGTCTTCAGCAGGTCCTTGCCGGTGAAGCTCGTATCGAAGTTCAGACGAACGTCGTAGTTGAAGGCCGTCCTGTTGGGATCCTTGGTCGTGGTCTTGGAGTCGTAATCGGGCACTCCACCCAGAATCATGTTCACTTCACCACGCAGCTTGGTGGTGGTAGAGAACTGCTGGGCTTCCAGCTTGCCTACTTTCTTCTCGAGGCCAGTGACGCGGCCGGTGAGGGCGGCGAGCTCAGTCTTGAATTCATCCATTAAACGCTGCAGCTCGTCGGTCACTTCAGTGACGCGATCGAGACAGGCGTTCAGCAGAGCAGCCGCTTCGAAGCGGGTCATGGCCTGGCCACCTTTGTAGGTGCCGTTTGGGTAGCCGGCAACGCAGCCGTACTTCTCAACCAGGTTGCTCAGAGCCTGGTAAGCCCAGTCGGTGGGCTGAACGTCGGAAAACTGGGTGACGCTTGTGACCTGGTTTTTGGATTCCCAGGCACGGAAACGATCAACGTCTTGCTGTTGCATGTACTCGTTGATGGCGGCAGTGCCACTCAACGAAGCCAGCTCTTGGGCCGAAGCGGCCATAGGTGCCATCAGGCCAGTGCCGGCCAAAGCCAGCAGCAGCTTCTTGGAAAGATTCATCGGGTCCTCACACCGATTGGGATGACTTCGCAAAGGAAGTCGTGAGGAACTTATCGATCAAACAAGGGCGAAACGAGCAACTAGGCGACATGGCAGATGTGTTCCCAAACACATCTCCTGATTGACATGGGGCGGCGAGGTCTTAAAAAAACAGTCGCCCGTAAGAGCCTGGCTCTTTCTCACTTATTGGAGCCTGCTGTGCCAATGGCAAGCCCGAAGCAGAAGCCTCTGGCGATACTGCCGCCAGTTCATCGAGCTGGCAGCGCAGCCAATGCCGGAACACCAGCAAGGCGCCTAGATCTGCCAAACGCTCGTCGCCCATCAGCCAAATGCAGTTAGGACTAAGCATCAATCCAGGCCAAAAAAGGTCTCAAAGCCACAACTAGCCGATCCAGGCCAGGGCGCGCCTTAACCCAACACCAACCCAGTAGCGCGGCCCGGCTGGTAATGGCTCAGCCATCAGCGCCAACCGCAGACGGCGGCGCTGGGCATGGGGCAACAGCTCATTCACCAGCTCACGCCAATGCTCCCAGCAATGGCGCTGGTGTTGAACCAGCAGCCACTCCAGTTGTGGTAGAGAGTCTTCAAGCCTGCCTGGCACCTGGTCGTGGATGGCGCGCTGCAACACCTGCAAATCATTCCACTCCCCCAGCAACTCCTGGCCCTGCTTGAAGCGGCTGATCCAGGGCGCCGTGGCGGCACCCTGCAGGGGCGCAAGGTTTTCCAGCAAATAACGCACCTGCTTGAGCTGGCGGCGCAGCTCATGCAACTGCTCAGATTCAGCAGAAACCTTGCTGATCTGCCAGCCCGGATGCAGAAACAAAACCGAAATCGCGGCCCCTTGCCACTCCACCACCCACTGCGAAATCGGTTGCTGGCCAAGCAAGGTGAAGGATGGCTCCTTCAACCAACGCTGCAGCTGAGCCAATCCCTCCAGATAGGAGCGGCTTTGCAGCACCTCCACCACATGACCGTGGGCTAGCTGACGCTCGCGGCGCAGCTGCCTGAGCACCGGCCGCAGCGCCTTCACCTCCGTGGCCGGCAACTGGGGCAGGAAGCCATCTTCGAGACGTTCACGTAAAACATCTAGATCCCGGGCCATCCCCAAGCGGCGCACCCATTTGGCCAAGCGCTGATCATTAACAGCAGCTGGCAGCAGCAGGGCAGGCTCAAACTGAATCAACGTAGTGCGCAGCCGACGCATAGATACCCGCATCTGATGCAGAGGCTCGCTGCCTTCGCCAGATGCAACCGGCGCCTGCAATTGCACCAGTTTGGCCACCTGCTTTTGCACCAGCTCCTGCGCAAAGGCACCACTGGCCAAACCGCGGTGGCGATCCATCAACACCATGCGGAACTCAGCGGAATTCTGGTTTTTTAATGCTATCTAAACTCCGCTGCAAAGCTTGGCCGGTGCTGAGACCTACTGGTAAATCGCCGCCAAATGCAGTGCCGAGCACGTGGCGGTAGAGCTTGCTTTCCACCAAGCGGTAGGTGCTGGAGGGCAGGGGTATATACCCCGCCTGTTTAACCAGCTTCAAGCCATTTTGCATGGCAAAGACAACAAATTTGCGCAGCTCAGGCTGGCTACGCAATGCCTGATCATTAACGTAGATAAAAAGAGGCCTGGATAGGGGCACATAATTTTCCTTCTGAACCGTCTGCAACGATGGATAGACTGGTCCCTTGTTACCCACAACGCTAAGAGCCTTGAGTCGCTTAGAGTTGGCCTGAAAATAAGCGTAGCCGAAGTAACCCAGGGCATCTGGATTACCCGCCACGCAGTTCACCAGATCGTTGTCATTTTCGCTGGTAAACACATCAGCGCGGGAATTATCGTCCTTTCCATTTATGGCTTTATTAAAGTAGTCAAAGGTGCCCGAATCCTTGCCGGGTCCGCAAAGGCGGATCGGGCGGTCAGGCCAATCAAGATTCACCTGGTTCCAGCGGGTCACCTTGCCGGCTGCCGCCCGGCTCCAGAGGCGGGAGAGCTCACGGGTAGTGATGCGGGTGGCCCAGGTGTTTTTTGGGTTCACCACAACCGTGATCGCATCGAAGCCGATCGGCAGCTCAAGAAAGCGAACCCCCTTAGCGGCGCAAGCCTTGAGCTCCTTGGCACTTATCGGGCGGGAAGCGTTAGCCAGAAAAAGCTGCCCGCTGCAGAACTGGCGGAAGCCTGCTGAGGTGCCCGTTTCCTTGAGCTCAAAGCGCACTTGCCGGTTAGCGCCAGCTTTTTGATAAGACTGAATAGCGGCCTGCATCACCGGAAACACGGTGCTGGAGCCGCCGATGCGCAGGGATGCCGGAGCCGCCGTTTGGGCAACCACCGGCGGCAGCAGTGATAAAAGGGCTAATGGGAGCCAGTAAAAGCGCAGGGCTGGGCGCATAACAGTCACAACCACAACCGAACTCTGGATGATCCTTAGTCCCAAGGTGGTTAAGGCCAGGTTGTGCCTTCAGCGGGGTGCGGTCCAATCCGCAAACCAGCCGCGTCGCCACAACCAATAGGACTGGATCACGGCCACGATCGCCATCAAAACAATGCAGTAGAGATAGCCCAGGTGCCACCGCAGCTCCGGCATATTGACGAAGTTCATGCCGTAGATACCGGCGATGAAGGTAAGCGGCGCAAAGATGCTGGTGAGGATGGTGAGAGTTTTCATCACCTGGTTCATCCTGTTGCCCACGCTGGCCGCATAGGCCTGGGTGATGGCATCGCACTGGTGGCGCAGCAGCTCACAGTTTTCAAACAACAGCTCCACCAGATCGGCCATTTCCTGAAAGCCAACCAGGGCATCGGCCCCGAGCAATTGCTGCCTTTGGCGCAACAGCACCCTGATCTGGTGGCGCAGGGGCCACACCTGGTTGCGAATCGTGCGCAAGTTAGAGCGGTGCACAAAAGCCCGCGCCAACAACTTCGGCTTGGGGTCGCGCAGGGCCGCTTCTTCCAAGTCGTCGAGGCGGTTGGCGATCTGCTCGAGCATGGGATAAAGGGCATCTAGCAGCTCATCCACCAGGAAATGGAGGATGTCGTCGAGGTCACGGTGCTCCACCGACCCCACCCGGGATTCCAACCAGGCGGTGAGCTCTGGAAACGACTCCCCCGCAGGCGCCTCCTCAAAAGTGACCAATAGGTTGGGCAGCAGTAGGAGTCCCACCTGGGAGCTAAGCAGGTGCAAGGGATCGCGCGCAAAGCTGAGCCGATGCAGCACCACTATCAGGGCCTCCCCCAGCCCATCAACCCGCGAGCGCTGGGGTACCTCCAGCAGCGGCGGCAGCAACATGAGTGGCACCTGGAGGGTGTCGAGCATGGCCTCTACGGCCCCTGGATCGCCCAAACCCATAACCCTCAACCAGAGGGGATAGCCGAGCTCATGCAGCTGTTGGAGTTCGGCCGGGTTCTGCAGGGAAATCAGCCGGGGGCCCTCCGGCTCAAACAGCACGGCACTAAAACAACTGCGGTGCCGCCCGCCAGACACGTAAAGATGGGCCGGCAGATTGGCAGGCCGCTCTTCCAGCAGGTGGGAATTCAGAGCACCAGGGGTGGGGCGCAGCACGTTGGAATCGGATCAGGAGCCTGCCAACGGATTAAGAGTTGGCCACCGGCAACGATGCTGGCCTGGATCAACAGGCACATCACCACCTGGGGCCACCAACCACCCGTGGACTGATCCATGAGAGCGCAGATCTCAACATTTGGCATGCTGCAGCCGCCGACTTGAAGCCGCCGGTGCTCCTGACAACACCTCAGCGCCCTTCATCACTCCTTAAACCAACCATTCTAAATTGATTTGACTTCAACAGATCCCAGTGTCCATTGCCGGGCCCCGGCCCACCCCATCCGATCCCGAAGCCATCGCCGACGGCGTGAGCTCACCTATGGAGCCCCATTCCGGCTATCGCGGGTCTGACTGGACTCCCCAGCGTTTGATGTTCCACCAAAACCTCGAGTCCTTTGCCGAGAGGGTAGGGCTGGTGGTGGGCCTGCAAAGTAATGGCAAGGTTAGTCAGGAGCAGGCCTACGCCGAGATCCGCCGCATCTGGAAGGATCTCAAAGAAAGCAAGGACACCCTGCTCAAGTTCCCGAAGGAGAGCTGAGCAATAAGCAACTGAGCGTTAACGCTGCTCCTCGGTTACTGGCACCGCACCAGGCTTTCATTAGGCTCTGAGCATCGGTTTTGGTCTAGTTTGAATCCTGTCTCCCAGTTCCCTCTGGTGTTCCACGACCAGCAAGCGGTGGTGGATATTGATCCCCAGGCCCTGGCGAGCAAGCTGGCCCAGCATTTCCCTGTAAAGGATTTTGCCCCACGCAACCCCCTGCTCAACCCGTTTCGGCACCGGGCCAGCACTGCCGTGGCGGGAGACCTCACCCTCACATCTGGTTATACAAGCCCTATCCATGGCTGCATCGGTGATAACCCCGGCGTAGGCGCAATCAACATCTGCTACAAGGGGGAGTCGTCCTACGAAGTGGATGGGCACACCTTCCACATTCACGCTGAAGCACCCCTCTACTTCAACCCTGGCTTCTCTTACAACTACACCACGGGTCACTACAACGGGCTGGTGCTGCACGTAGACCTACAGCGGCTGCAGGACACCGCCGCTGCCATTGGCGGAATGGGGATCTCCGGTCGACGCTTTGCCTCAGATCTGCAGCGTCCCCAGGTGCTCTCGATGACCGAGGACCGGCAGGCCATGCTGCTGATCACCATGCGCCGGGCCTTTGCCCTGCTGGATGCGCCGGAGCTGCAAGCCCGGGGCGATCTGGAGGTGCTGCAGATCGATGACCTCATCTATCGCATCCTGGCCCTGGCCCTCTGCCCCCAACTCGAAAGGCAGGACCAGCGGTGCCGCCGGCAGGGCCAAGGGCTCTCACGAGAGCTGATCTTCGAAGAGCTGCTGGAGTGGATTGGGGCCAATCTGCAATCACCAATCAATCTCACGGCGCTGGAGCAGCGCAGCGGCTATTCCAGACGCAACCTGCAACTTGCCTTCAGCCAGCGCTTTGGTTGCGGCCCGATCCAATGGATCCGTCGCCAGCGGCTTGGATTGGCCCGGCAACACCTGCTCAACCCCTCGCCTAGTGACAGCGTTGCCGGCATCTCCTCAAAACTCGGCTTTGGCAACCTCTCTGCCTTCAGCCGCGACTTCCACAACACCTACGGGATTCGCCCCTCAGAGGTATTGCGTGAGGGGCGGCGCCTACACGGCTGAAGCCAAATTCAGATCGACTGGGTAAACTCCCGTTTAAGCAGTGCATAAAGATAGTCGGGATCCTTATACTGAGTCGGCAAGCAATTGTGCAGCAAGGTGAGTCTGTCCCACGCCACCGTGCGCTGAATCGCCTCAATCGAACGTCCCTGCCGGATCAACAGCCTCAAGGCCTTACAGCAACCCGGATAACCAGCCTCAAGCTCGCCGATCGAGGGTTTTGGGGCTTCGCTCATGACCAAATACTAGTAAATCCACTCTGTGACCGGGGCGACACTAGCTCTGCCATCGCGAACAGCCCTTACTGAAAAAACGGGGCAGCTAGATCCCTTCGAAGTCGTCGTCTCTCACCAAAGGCATCTGCGGCCAACTAAGCCCTAAGGGGAGCAGGGCTCATCCCTGGCTAAGTTCTTAACCCCGTCAATTCTTTGATGAAATGCTAGCAGCACCTGAAACAGGTTTGGAGCCGACCTGGAGAGATCGGAGCCAATAGCCGCATCAAAACTGCTCGCATTGCGATAATGAGACCTTTACACATAAACAACAACTCGGGAGCACGGGTGCGTTGGTTCCAGCGCAGAATTGCCAGGTCGTCGGATGCAGCGGGGCATGCATGATCGACCAGTTGCAACCTGCATCAAGTAGTCGTTGGCCACAGCCGGCAAATTCTTTGAAGAGTTGATCTTATTTATGGGCGGCATCACGCCTTGACCCCGGGAATAAAACGCCGCTCATGCTGGGCGCCGGTGAGCATCCGGTTCCAATAAAGCCCAGGCAGCACCTTTCGCTTGATCCACCACATGCTCCAGCGCTCCTTGGTGGGATCGAGCGGAAAGGAGGGAACCGGTTCCTGCTTGTAGTTGAACTCGGCCATGATCGTTTTACCGAAGCCGGTGATCAACGGGCAGCAGCTATAGCCGTCATAGGCGGCTTCCAGAGGCAAGCCATCCAAATGGGCCAGCAAGTTGGCCACTACCACGGGCGCCTGGCCGCGAACGGCAGCAGCGGTTTTGGAGTTGGGCATGCCGCTCACATCGCCCAGAGAAAACACATTGGGGTAGCGGCTGTGCTGAAGATTGAACTGATCCACCTCCACATATCCGGCACCGTTAGCCAGGGAGCTGGTTGCCACCACCTCAGGCGGCCCCATCGGCGGCGTCACATGCAGCAAGTCGTAGGGGATCACTTCCTCGCGGCTGGTCTCACCCTCGCTAACGCTGAACACCGCTTCTTGCTTGTCGGCTCGCACGGCGGTAAGCACGTGGCTGTAGCGAGCGTCGATGCCCTTGCGCTTTACCACCTCCCGCAGTGGCGCCGCATACACCGGAACCCCAAAGATGCCCGGGGTAGCGGTGGCATAAATCACGTTGGCTTTGAGACGCTTCTGCTTGAACACGTCGGCGGCCAGGTAAGCGATCTTCTGGGGCGCACCGGGGCACTTGATCGGCATTGGCGCGCAGGTAAATACGGCGTTACCGCCCTTAAAGGCCTGGATTGCCTCCCAGGTGTAAGGCGCAAAGTCCTTGCTGTAGTTGCTGCACAGGCCGCGCTTCCCCATGGCGCCTGACAACCCCTCGATCTTGTCCCAGCGCAACGTCAGGCCGGTGGCCACAATCAACACGTCGTAACTGAGCGTTGCGCCCGTGCTGGTGGTGACGGTATTGCGGTCCGGATCAAAGCCTGCTGCCTTCGCCTGAATCCAGTGAACCCCCGAGGGGATCAGGTCGCGCTCGGGGCGACGGGTTTCCTCCAGGCTGAACACACCAGCCCCCACCAAGGTCCAACCTGGTTGGTAGTAGTGCTCGCCCGAGGGCTCCAGGATCGCCACATCCAGGCTGTTGCGAGCCCGCTTTAGCTGGGCGGCAACGGTGATGCCAGCGGCACCGCCGCCAACTATCAGGATCTGGTGGTGGGCCATGGGGAAAGAAAGCGGGCGAATACGGCACGTATTGCAGATTTAGGTGGCCTGGCGGCAGCTGCCTGCCGATTGCAGTGAATCTTTCAGGCCTGGCAGGGTAGTAAGTAGGTGAGTTCCAACCCGTGCATCAGCAACACCAGCAGCTGAGCCTGCGTCAACCCGATGACTGGCATGTGCATCTGCGGGATGGCTCCATGCTCCAGGCCGTCGCCCTGGCTACCGCCCGCCAGTTCGCCAGGGCGATCGTGATGCCAAACCTCAGCCCGCCGGTGACTACGGCGGATGCGGCCGAGGCCTACCGCCGCCGCATCCGCGAAGCCCTGCCAGATGGCAGTCGCTTCGAACCACTGTTGACGGCCTACCTCACCGATGCCATCGATCCCGGCGAGATCGAACGGGGCTTCAACGCTGGGGCCTGGGTGGCCTGCAAGCTCTACCCGGCAAATGCCACCACCAATTCCGCCGCCGGCGTCAGCTCAATCGAGGCGATAACGCCCGTGCTCGACACCCTCGAGCGCATCGACATGCCCCTGCTGATCCACGGCGAAGTCACTAGCGCCGATATCGATATTTTTGATAGGGAGGCGGTATTCATCGAGCGCCACCTAGAGCCCCTACTGCGGCGCCACCCCGGCCTGAAAGTGGTGCTCGAACACATCACCACCAGTGATGCGGTTGATTTTGTGCGCAGCGGCCCGGCCAACCTGGCGGCCACGATCACGCCCCACCACCTGCACATCAACCGCAACGCCATGTTTGCCGGCGGCCTGCGGCCCGACTTCTACTGCCTGCCGGTGGCCAAGCGGGAACTGCACCGCATCGCCCTGCGGGGCGCCGCCACCTCCGGCAACCCGAAGTTTTTCCTGGGCACCGATTCCGCACCCCACGCCCGCACTGCCAAGGAAGCGGCCTGCGGCTGCGCTGGCATTTTCAATGCCCCATTTGCGCTTGAGAGCTACGCGGCGGTGTTTGAGCAGGAGAACGCCCTGGAGAGGCTTGAGGCCTTCGCCTCAGAGTTTGGGCCCCGGTTTTACGGGCTACCGCTCAACGAGGCAACGGTCACCCTGGAGCGGCAGCCCCTGGAGGTGCCCAGCCGCCTCCACCTCAATGATGCGGCCGGCACCGCCGTCGAACTGGTGCCCTTCCATGCTGGCGAAACCCTGCCCTGGCGTCTGGTGCGGCCCAATCCCTGAGGGCCGATCAGTAGCCCCGTCAGCGCCGCGCCTCGAGCACTCCGAGGTGATGGCAAGCCCGCTCCAGGTGCTGACTCACCCGCCTCAGCCAGCGGATCGCCTCCAGCCGTTCCGTACCGGCGTCGACATCGAGCTCGCCCTGGGCCACCGCGGCCAGCACCTCCTGGCGGTAGGGCGCCACACGGCATTGCAGCGACTGGGCGCAGGCACTGGCCACGGAACTGGCCTCCGGCCAGCGGCCCTGTTGCACCAACTCGGGCAGGCGCTCCAGAGTGGCTAGCAGTAGCTGGCGCTCGCTGCCCAGGCCTGCGCTGGTGGCAGCAGTGCGCAGGCGATCCTGATCCTCCTCACAGCGCTCGTGCAGCCGCTGCAGATGATCAAGGCCGTGCAGCAGGTGCAGCAGCGCCTCGCCTGCCGCCACCGCCTTGCCCGGCTGGGGGCCCGGAGCCAAATGGATCTGGTTGAGGTAAAGCTCCAGCCGGTCTAGGTCGGCCTGCAACACCACCAGTCGCTGGCTACTGGGCCCTGGCCCCCCATTGCCCAGCCCCCTGTTGCCCAGCCCATCTCGCAGTAGCTGGAGCAGCTCCAGCAGGCATGGCTCCAGGGCCTGACGGGCCTGGCTGATGGCGGCGACGAGATCGACGGGAGGCGTGTCCGCCAGATCGTCGATCAGGCGCCCCTCCACCGGCCGCACCAGCCGCCGGATCAAGGCGGCGAAAGGCGCCGTGAACGGCAGCACCAGCAGCCCCCCGAGCAGGTTGAAGCCAGGGTGGAAAGCGGTGAGGGCAAATTCCGGGTCCTGCTGGCTCAGGGCCGGCCAGCCCAGCCGCAGCAGCGCCAGGTAGGCAGGCAGCAGCAGAAAGGCCCCGACCGCGGTGAACAGGTTAAAAATCACAT
>CAZKER010000002.1:0-17520 GCA_964551845.1 uncultured Cyanobium sp. | reverse complement strand
GATCCGCACCGCCACGGCCCACCTCCGGGGGGTGGAAGTGGGCAGTTTTGATGGGCTCACCGTCGATTTCGCCAGCCAGAGCCGGGCCCAGGTGATCCTGAGGGGGCTCCGTGCCCTCAGCGACTTTGAATTCGAGTTGCAGATCGCCCACACCAACAAAAGCCTGGCCCCCCAAGTGGAAACTCTGTTTCTGGCTACCGCTGTGCACCACAGCTTCCTGAGCAGCTCTGTGGTGAAGGAGGTGGCGCGTTTTGGCGGAGATGTGCGTCACATGGTGCCCCCCGGAGTGGCAGAAGACCTGTGCAGGCTTTTTAATCGGACATCTGTTTAGAGCTGTCCATGGCCGAGCCCACCATCACCGTGCTGGATCAGCTGGATCAGCTTGAGGAGATCGTGCTGGAAGGCAGCCGCATTCCGTTCAGCGGCGGCCGCTTGGTAAACGAGCAGGACGCCATCGAAGTGATGGATGCCCTGCGGGAATCATTGCCAACCCAGCTGCAGCAAGCCATCGGGCTAATCCGTCAGCGGGAGGATTTCATTGGCCAGGCCCGCCAGCAAGCCGACGAGATCATTGCGACCGGCAAGCGGGAGCGGGAGCAACTGATCAACAGCGCCGCCATCCGCCAGGAAGCAGAGCGTCAGGTCGGTGAACTGCGCGATCAGGCCCGTCAGCAATGCGAGCAGTTGCTGCTCCAGGCCCGTCAGCAGGTGGCCCAGGCTGAACAGGAGCACCAGGCCCGCATGGCCCAGATGGAGCAGCAATTTGCGATCCGTCGCCAGCAGCTTGAACAAGAAACCGCCGAACGCAACCGCCAGCTGCTCGAGCAGCACGAGCGCAACCGCCAGCAGTCCATGGCCGAACTCGAGCAGATCCGCCAAGAGGGGGTGAGGGTGCAGCGGGACAGCCAGGCAGAAGCGGAACGCGTGCACAACGACGCCCTGCAGTTCCGTCAGCAGACCCAACAGCAATGCGACGCCCTGGTGAGCCGCAGCCGCCAAGAGTCGGCCACCATTCAGGAGGGCGCCAATCGCTACGCCGAGCAGGTGCTTGGAGAGCTGGAGGGCAGGCTGAAGGAGATGAGCCAGGTGGTCCTAGGTGGTCGCCGGGAGCTGGTGCGCCTCCAGAGCCCGGAAGCAACTAACCCCGCTGGCGAGGAAACGATGGGACGTCGCCGGCGAGTAGCCAACACCCTCAAGCAGCTGGCGGGCTAGATGGGGCAAAGCTGGGTGTTCTGCGCCTGGCGCAGCACCCTGCCAATTGTCTCGTTGGGCGAGCTGGAGCCATTACTGATGGCACTCACGTAGCGGGGGCCAGCTGCCGTCAGAAGCACGCCGCTGATGGATCGCACCCCGCTGATAGTGCCTGTTTTGCCAAAGAACTGCCCCTGCAGAGGAGTACCCACGTAGAGGTTGCGCAGGGTGCCGCGTTGGCCCGCAACCGCCATCGAAGCCAGGTAGGCGCGTCCGTAGGGATGCTGGTCCATGCGCAGGAGCAGTGCCGCCAGGAAGCGGCTTGTGAGCCGGTTGGCCCGGTCTAGGCCACTGCCATCGGCAACGCGAACCCCCTGCATCGGCAAGCCCTGTTCGGTGAGCCACAGCATCTGGCGCTGGGCGGCTTGGGCCAGATCCCAGGTGCCAGCGCCCTGTCGCAGCAGCACTTCGGCGGTGAAGTTGTGGCTTTCGGTGTTAGCCAAGCTCAGCAGGTTGTGCATCGGTGCCGATGGCTCCTGGTGCAGCAGCACCGCATCACCGGGCAAGGGTGCACGAGCCGACACCAGTGACACCTGCACCTTGGCTCCCCGCTGAACAATGGTTTTCTGCAGCAGCGTTTGCAATCGGGACGGTGGGTTCATGACCGCCTCGTGAATGGCATTGCTGGTGACAGCGAGCCGAGTGATCGGGGCGCCGTAGGCGTAGTAGCGGTCGTCTGGATGCCAACCCTGGGGCCACCAGGCCTGGCGTGGCTCCTCAGCAATCTGCAACCGCACCAGCGCAGGCGTTTGCCCACTGCTGCCACCTGATCCCATCGCCAACATGGCAAAGCGCTGCAGTTGAGGCAGTGCCAGGTCGGGGTCGCCCTCGCCGGTGAGGCGGAAGCTGCCATCACCCAGTCGCCAGAGCTGGGTATTGAGTCGGTAGTCAGGGCCCAGCCTGTCCAGCGCATAGGCCGTGCTCACCAGCTTCTGGTTGGAAGCTGGGATGCGGGGGCGGGTGCCGTTGAGGTCGGCCAGCAGGCGGCCTTGGGCATCGGCAATGGTGATGCTCCACACAGAAGCCTGGCCAGCGACGGTGGCCAGCAGCCGCTGCTGCAGCGCCGGACAGCTCAGCTGATCCTGCAACTGGGGGAGGCCAACCGGGGGCGGGAGCGGTGGCAGGGAAGCGAGGGGGACCTGCTGGGCCAGGGCCGCTGCTGGCAAGGTCGCCAAAACAACGGCTAAAGCCAGCACTCCCGAACGGCGCGGCAGAGATTGACAGCTGGCAGGGGTGGTGAAAAGGGTCATCTCAACCACCGCCAACCTGCAGGCCACTGACCGTGCCGCTAACGCGGAACTGCTCCCCCTCGATTTCCACAGGGGCACCGATCTTGAGGTTCTGGTTGCCAAACACAACACCGCCACCGCTTTTGCGGCCCTGGCCTTCGAGCACAAAGCGGGCATCCAGGCTGCCCAGGGTTGCCTGGTTGGGATCTACAGCCGTCACCACAGATCCATTGGGCTGGACCGCCACCAGCCGGCGCTGCAGAGGCAACACCTGCTTAACCCCCACCGAGCCATGGGGCTGATTGCGGATCACGATCGCCACCTTGCCCTCCCGCTCGGCGGCCTGAATCAAGGCCCCGGGATCAGCCACGGGAACGCCACGCACATCAATCATGACGGTGACTGGGGTGAGGCCACCGGTAGCCTTGGCCACGGCTCCGCTGAGCTTGGGGCTCCAGATCACCCCGGCAGCGGCAAGCAGCACTGCAACTCCGGCGCCAATGTCTACGAGGCTCCAGGAGCGGCCTTTGGGTGCAGGAGTTAGGTCGCTCTCGGAAGCCATCGGCAGTATCAGAGTTTGGCGAAGTGTACGGAGGCTGGCCAGGTACAACCAGGGCAAGCGAGCCCGAAGGGAGCTAGTTGCGCAGGCCTTCGATAAATGCGTCCATCACCTTGAGGTTGGCGCCGAGCCCCAGGCCTGCCTCACCCGCCATGGCTAACGCCTGCTGCTCCATATCTGGCTTCTGGTCAAATTCGCAAACAAATCGGTAGCCATCGGCATCGCAGCGGTAAAGCTCCCAGGCATCGGGGAAGGCCCTACGCAGGGCCCCATCGCCCGTTGGGATAAGGGCATAAGCGCTCTGCCAGCCGGCCAGAAAACCCTTACGGCGCTGCCGAGCCACACTGCCGATGCCAACGGCCGAATCCTCAAGATTGCCGTTCAACAGCAGCACGATGCCGCGGTGCAGGGCACACACCTGCTCCACCTCCTCGTAGTCGGCGGGGGTGGGGGCCACCAGCAGCAGCACCCCCTCACTGCCGCCATCGGCCTGCTGAAGCCGCATCTGATCTCGCAGGCTGCCGATACGGTTGGCGAAATCAGGGGCATCACGCTGGGCCAGGGCGGTGGCGCCGGCATCGGCACAAAGCAGTCGCAAGCTGGGCACATTGGCACTGAGGCTGGCCTGCAGTCGCAAAGCCAGGGGCAGCAAACGCAAGCCCTCAAAACGGAGCTCAACGCTCCACAGCCCCTTGGTGCCTGCAGCCAGGGTGCTCTGAATCGCCGCCAGTGCTTCAGCCTCGGCGCTGCGCAGATCGGGGGGAAGCATCAGGCCGTCAACGGGTGGACTGACGCTACCGAGGCCGCAAGCGTGGCCTGCAGTGCCAAGGCCAGGGCCTCGAGATCGTCGGGGCGGTGCCAGGGGCCGAGGCTGATGCGCAGGCCACTGGCCGCGTCGGCCTCGTCGTAGCCCATGGCCCGGAGCACGGGGCTGGCGGTCGAGCCAGCGCTGCTGCAGGCCGAGCCACTGCTGAGGGCAAAGCCCTGGCGGGATAGTTCCCGCACAAGGTCGCGGCCGGCGAGCGGCAGGCCAGCCTCGGTAGTCACCAGCAGACTGAGGTGATGGGGCAGGCGTGAGTCGCCCGCGCGGGGGCCGCTCATACGCAACCCTGGAATGGTCAGCAGGCGATCTATCAACGAGTCGCGCAAGGGTGCCAGCGACGGCGCTGCACCGCTGAGCTCCAGGGCCTTGGCGAAACCGGCCAGTAGCACCACTGGTTCGGTGCCGCCGCGTCTACCGCCCTCCTGACCGCCACCGCCAAGCTGGGCCTGAATAGGGAGGCCACTACGCACCAGCAGCAGACCGACCCCCCTGGGTCCCTGCAGCTTGTGGGCCGCCCCGCTCAACAGATCAATGGGGAGTTGGCGAAACACGACGGGCAGGTGGCCCAGAACCTGCACTGCATCAACGTGAAGCAACACCCCCGCCCGCCGGCAGCGGGCCCCGATCGTCTCGATCGGCTGGAGGCTGCCAACTTCGTTCTGCCCCCAGATAACTGACACCAGGCGGGTGGGGGGCACTAGTAGATCATCCAGGGCATCCAAATCGAGTAACCCCTGCCTGTCCACTGGCACGGTCTGCACGCTCCAGCCGCGCAGCCGCAGTTGGGCTGCTGCCGCCAGCGTGGCGGGATGCTCAACCGTTGAGATCAACAGTCGGCCTGGTTCGAGCCCGGCGGCAGCGCCGAGCAGGGCCAGGTGAATCGCCTCGGTGCCACCTGAGGTAACCACCAGTTCATCAAGCTCGCAGCCCAGCCCCTCGGCGAGGCTCAGGCGGGAGCGCTCGAGCAGCTCGGCGGCAGCAAGGCCAGGGAGGTGGAGGCTGGAGGGATTGGCCCAGGCCGTGGCCTGGGCTTGGGCCATTGCCTCCAACACCTCGGCAGCGGCAGGAGTGGTGGCACTGGTATCGAAGTAGCCCGCCAGCACTGCCGCCTGACTCCCCTGATCGTCCATTCAGCCGCCCTGGAGGGGATCCCGCTCGAAGCGGGAGCGAATCCGGGATTCGAGGGAGTTGGTGGCCAAGGCCACCAGGTCATCAAGAGAGCTGCTGTTGAGCAGGGCCTCGACCCGGGCGCGGGCTTCGGCCGAAGGGCAGGCCTCAGGTCGGATGCAGCCATTGGTGCAGACGGTGGCGCAGTCGACCGCAGGCGTAGCTGCGGGTGGTTGAACAGGGGCGACAGCCTCCAGTTCAAAGGGTTCATCACCCCAGAGCTCGGGGGTCACGACACCGTCAAAAACAGCCACAGCCGGGCCCGTCATGAATAGGTGATCACTGGCCTCGTCCCAATCAATTTCGAGGGACCCCCCGGGCAAATCGAGGCGCGAGCAGCGGTCGGCAAGTCCAAACCGATGGGCCACCACGAGGGTGGCGCAAGCACCGGTGCCGCAGGCCAAGGTGGGGCCAGCACCGCGCTCCCACACCCGCATCACCAGATGGGTGCGACTAAGGGCCTGGACAAAATGAACGTTGGTGCGGGCGGGAAAGGCAGGGTGAACCTCGAATTCCGCGCCGCATAGCTCCAGATCAACTGCTTCCACGTCGTCCACGGGGATAACAACGTGGGGATTGCCCATGCCGGCCGCCCCGACGGCAAACGAACTGCCAGCAACCTCCAATGTGCCCTGGGCTACCCCGGCCTCCCCCAGGGGCAATGTTGTGGGAATGGATTCGGGCTCCAGAAAAGGGGCTCCCATGTCGACGCGGATGTTGCCGTCCTGGCGTAGTTCGGGAACGATGCGGCCTGCCAAGGTTTCGATCTGCCATTGACGCCCGGGGGCGTCGCCATCGCTATCGGCCAGAAACCGGGCCAGGCAGCGAATGCCATTGCCGCACATCTCCGGCTCCGTGCCATCGGCATTGAAGATCCGCATGCGCAACTCCCCCCCCTGCCGGGGCGGCAGGGCCAGGATGACCCCATCAGCGCCAACGCCAAAGCGTCGGTCGCAGAGGCGCTGGATTCGCTCCGGGGTCAGGCCATAACTGGCATCGGTGCTTGCGGCTCCCCGGCCATCAAGCATGAGGAAATCATTGCCCAGGCCCTGGTACTTGCTGAACTGGAGCACGATGGGAGCGAGCGCAGCAACAATTAGATCTTATGCAGAGCTTTTTCGAGAGGCGGCCTCCCGCCCTCGATACCTCCCAGCCCAGCATTCGTCATCTGCAGGATCTGATCCGCCACAAAACACCGGTGGCGGTCCAGGTGATGGGTGTGGGGGAGCTTGAAGGATTTCTCCATTGGCAGGACATCCACTACCTGGCGCTCAAACAGGACGAAAACCGCCCCCTCACCCTGATCAGTCGTTCCGCTGCATCGACGATCCGCGCCATCGGCTAAGCCGGAGGCTGTCAACTGGGCTGTGGCACGATCAAAGCTCTGTTCCAGCCTGGCTGCCGTGAGCGACGCCCCCCGCTACCAACCCCAGGCCCTCGAATCTCGCTGGCAGCAGCAGTGGGAGTCCGCTGGACAGCACCGCACGCCTGAGCCAGATGCGGCAGCTGCAGACAACACCTATTACGCCTTGTCGATGTTCCCCTATCCATCGGGGAACCTGCACATGGGCCATGTACGCAATTACGTGATCACCGATGTGATCGCCCGGGTCCAACGCCTGCGAGGAAAACAGGTGCTGCATCCGATGGGCTGGGATGCCTTCGGTTTGCCAGCCGAAAACGCGGCGATTGAGCGGGGCATCGATCCGGGCACCTGGACAGATAGGAACATCGCGTCCATGCGAGACCAGCTGAAGCGGCTTGGCCTGTCTATCGACTGGGAACGGGAGCTGGCCACCTGCCACAGCGACTACTACCGCTGGACCCAGTGGTTGTTTCTGCAGTTTTTGGATGCTGGTCTGGCCTACCAGAAGGACGCAACCGTCAATTGGGATCCAATCGACAAGACGGTGCTTGCCAACGAACAGGTGGACGGCGAGGGCCGTTCCTGGCGCTCCGGGGCCCTGGTGGAGAAGCGCAAGCTGCGCCAGTGGTTTCTCAAGATCACTGCCTACGCCGACCAACTGCTAGACGACCTGCCCAAGCTCGAGGGTTGGCCGGAGCGAGTGCGCACCATGCAGGCCAACTGGATTGGTCGTAGTACCGGCGCCGAGCTTCAGTTTGAGGTAGTGGATGCTGCTGGCGCTGCCACTGGTGAACACATCACCGTGTTCACCACCCGCCCGGACACAATTTTTGGCGTCAGCTACGTGGTGTTGGCCCCCGAACACTCGCGCGTGGCCGCGCTCACTACCGCTGAGCAGGCGATCCACGTTGAGGCCTTCTGCGATCTAGTGAGTCGCCAGAGCGAGCAGGAGCGCACCGCCGACGACAAACCCAAACGGGGGGTACCAATCGGGGCCCGAGTCCGCAACCCAGCCAACGGTGCCCTTATCCCCCTTTGGATCGCCGACTACGTACTCGCCGACTACGGCACTGGCGCTGTGATGGGTGTGCCAGCCCACGACCAGCGCGACTTTGTCTTTGCCCGGCAGTACGAGCTGCCAGTGCTGCAGGTGATCATTCCCCACGGCAGCGACGAGCACGCCTTCGAGGGCGGTGCCTGGACGGGGGCCGGGGTTTTGATTCACTCAGGTTCGTTCGATGGTTTGCCCTGCGGTGAGGCCAAGAAGGCCATCACCGAGGCAGCCGAGGGCCAGGGCTGGGGCCGCGCCAAGGTGCAGTTCCGCTTGCGCGACTGGCTGATATCCCGCCAGCGCTACTGGGGCTGTCCTATCCCCGTAATCCACTGCGAAAGCTGCGGTGTGGTGCCCGTACCGGCCGAGCAGTTGCCGGTGGAGCTGCCGGTGGGCGCCAACCTTGAAGGTAAAGGCGGATCACCCCTGGCCCAGCTGGAGAGCTGGGTGAACGTGCCCTGCCCTTGCTGCGGCAAGGCGGCGAAGCGTGAGACCGACACCATGGACACATTTATGTGCTCCAGCTGGTATTTCCTGCGCTACAGCGATCCTCACAACACCTCCCTACCCTTCCAACGCCAGGCGGTGGACCGCTGGTTGCCGGTAGATCAATACGTCGGTGGCATCGAGCACGCGATCCTCCACCTTCTCTATGCCCGCTTCTTCACCAAGGTGCTGCGCGACCGAGGTTTGCTGGGCTTCGATGAACCCTTCCTCCGCCTGCTCACCCAGGGAATGGTGCAGGGCATCACCTACAAAAACCCCCAGTCCGGCAAGTACATCGCTCCGGCTGATGTTGCCGATCCCAACGACCCCCGCGACCCGATCAGCGGCGAGGCGCTCGAGACCTTCTACGAAAAAATGTCGAAGTCGAAGTACAACGGCGTCGACCCTGCCCAGGTAATCGACAAATACGGCGCCGATACGGCACGTATGTTCATTCTGTTCAAGGCCCCACCAGAAAAAGATCTGGAATGGGATGACGCTGATGTGGAAGGCCAATTCCGTTTTCTGCAGCGCCTTTGGCGACTGGTAGATGCAGCCTGCGCCCGGGGGCTACTTCTCTCACCGGTGGGGGCGGGGGTGGGTCAATTTGCCAACGCAAATTTGTCAACCAGTGAGCAAGAGCTGCGCCGCGCAGTGCACACGGCAATAGCAGCTATTAGCGACGACCTTGATGGTGATTACCAGTTCAACACTGCCGTCTCGGAGCTAATGAAGCTCAGCAATGCGATGGGCGAACACATAGAGGCGGCCTCCGCGCCGGTAGCCGCTGAGGCCTTGCACACCCTGTTGGTTCTGCTGGCTCCATTTGCCCCCCACTTGGCGGAGGAGCTTTGGCTACGCCTGGGTGGCAATCCCGATGGCAATTGCAGCATCCATGCCCAGAGCTGGCCGCAATTAGATGCTTCAGCCTTGGTGCGCGACACGGTTGCCATCGTGATACAGGTGAAGGGCAAGGTGCGTGGAAGCCTGGATGTGCCCGCTGATGCTGATAAGGCGACCCTGGAGCAATTGGCACTTAATAGCGAAATCGCACAAAAATGGCTGGAGGGCAAGCCCCCCAGCCGGGTGATTGTGGTGCCTGGGAGGTTAGTGAATCTGGTGCCCTAGAACCACTCAGCCACCGCTTCCTCAGCGGTGTTGACATTCGCATCCGGGGTGGTGCGAGCAAATTCAAGGGTGATATTGCGGCGCTGTTCACCGTCGGCTGCCACAGCGGTAATTGGGTAGAGCTGCTGGCCATCCCGAAAGGGCACCTGAAGCCGGAAGGTGCCGTCTTCGCCAAGGGGCACGATCTCGTCACCAATGCGCAGGGTTGCGGACGGATCGGTGGCGCCATAAACAATCAGCTCAGCATCAGCGACCAGCCAAAAGGCCCGCTGACGGGTGGCCACGCCACCAGCTCCAGACTCACTGCGGCCGCTGGCCCACATGCCAACACCGGAAGCATTCAGGCCCAGGGCATGGTCGGAATTGTCATCCAACTCATGAAATGCCTCGGAACCACGTCCAACAGCCCGCCAGGTAGAGGTTGCAGCTTGGTAAACCCGCTCGTGAATACCAGGGGCCGCCGCGGGCATAACTGCGGCAGCAGCTGCTGGTTGGGGCGCCGTATCCAGGGAGAAAGGCACGAATTGATCCAGGATCTGCTCGCTGGGATGCAAAGCAGGCACCCGAGCCACCGAAGAGAAGGCCAAGGATTTCCAACCGCCGGCACCAACCCGGTAGCCCAGCTCAACCCGATAGTCCCGGTCGCTGAGGGGAACGGGGAGGTACCACTCAGTGGCGTGGCTATTCACCACCACTTCCTGCATGGTGTGCTGGTGGGCAGCACCAGCGCCAAGACCTGTGACATCTGCTACCCGCAGCACCAACTGACTTGCACCATCGGCCATAGCTAGGCGACGGTCGTTGTCAGAGAGCTCCCAAAACACAAAGGCCCACTGTGGATCCCGGGGCAGGAATACAACGGAGGTTTGAGCTGCGGGCCGAGGTGCAGAGCTCATCTCAGCCTCGATATTGCGCAGATCTACACCCTGTGGAGCATCGCCACCGGGCTGGCTGACCTCGGGCTCAGAGTCGGACTTGCCCTGGATGGCTCGCAGCAGCTGGTCCTTCAGCATGCGGCTGTAGCGGCCAATGCCGAGGTTGCTGGCCATCTGGCGCAACTGGCGCAAGGTCAAATCATTGGTGTCTTGATCGCCTGACAACGGAAAACCTGACGTAGTCATGACAGCTGCTTTCCGAAGAAACTCGGTTGATCTTCGGGGATTCCTGGCCTATTTCCGCTCCCATGTCAGCAGATCGCCACGTCAGGGGATCAGCCCGAACAGGCTGCTAGCTAGAGAAAATGCTCTGTTCAGGCGATCCCAGACACCCAATCAAGGTCCCAGCCTGCCTGTGTTCTGTCAGTGGGAGCAGATCAACGAGACCGGCGGCCATTCGCTTGGCGGCGTGTATCAGTGGGTGTGCGCCCCCCTCGCCAGGAGCCTGTTCCTTTCTTAGACAGGAAGCCTGTGTTGGACCTCAACATGCGTTGGCTGTGCCTGGTGCTTTGCCTGCTTTGGCTGGGCTGGCGCCTACAGGCCCTGTGGCAGTGGAGCCAGCAGCAGTGGCGAACCGATCCCCTGAGCAGAGAGTTTCAGCAAGAACTGCACCGTCGCGGCTTGGTCGGATTGATCGCATGCTCCAGCCCCGGTGTCGCCACTCCGCGATGGCAAGGGTGAGTGTTGGTGCACAAAAAGGGCTCAGGCTTTCTGGCTGAGCCGCCATAGCTCGTTGACGTTTTCCCCCGATTCAACGGCCCGCAGCCGCTTGACAAGCTCGAACAACTCCGTGCTTGCCAGCTCGCCGTTTTCTTGCCATTCCAGGCTGCGGGGCTCGAACAATTCCGGCACAGGAACGCTGTCATTTGGCCGGCTCATGGCTACTACCGCTCGTTTGCAAGACCCTATGGAGTTGATCAGGAGATCGAGACCGGCTCTGATCTTTTTCAATGGAAGATTGTGTGAAGGAACACCGGCTTGGAGGCTGGCCGCGGGCCTAAATAGACAAATTCCTGCTCGAGCTCTGTGGACCTGGTGCACCGCGATATGCCCTATCCGCATTGGGAGTACGCCAATGAGGCCGGAGATCTGCTGCGGGTGGTGCCGGAGCGCGGCGGCTTAGTTACTGGCTGGCGCTGCGGCGGCAAGGAGCTGATCTATCTCGATCTGGAGCGCTTCCTCGACCCCACCCAGTCGGTGCGCGGCGGTATTCCAATTCTCTTTCCAATCTGCGGCGGCTTGCCGAACAACATCTTGCCCCTACCCCAGGGAAACTTTCCCCTGGGACAGCACGGCTTCGCACGTCAGCAGCCCTGGCAGCTGATAGCCCTTGAAGATGGGCAAGGCATTGGCCTGGAGCTCGTCGATGACGAGAGCACCCGGGCCAGTTATCCCTTCAGCTTTCTGCTGCGCCTTGAGCTGCGCCTAGTGCCAGGGGGGCTTGAGATCGCTGCCACGGTGCACAACCGCAGCGATGCATCGATGCCCTTCAGCTTCGGCTTGCATCCCTACTTCAACCTCAGCAACCTCAAATCCGCAAGCTTTGAGGGGCTGCCGGAGCGCTGCCTCAACCACCTATCGATGACCGATGCGGAAACTGCAGAGCAAATGGGGCGCCTCGACGACGGCATAGATCTATTGGTGCGGCCCAGCGGTGACGTGCGCCTGCTCGATCCAGAAGCCGATCTGGCCCTGGATCTCCAGCTCAGTGCTCCGTTCAACCTGGCGGTGATCTGGACCGAACCGCCGCGCCAAATGGTTTGTCTTGAGCCCTGGACTGGCCCCCGCCAGGCTCTGATCAGCGGCGACGGCAAACTCGAGGTAGCCCCTGGCGGAAGTTGCCAGCTGCATACCAGCTACGCCGTCAGCGCCATCTAGGCCCCTTCAAGCTTGGCGGCAAGTACCGCATCGGCGCGGGTTAACCCATCCACCTTGTGGGTATACACCTCAGCGCTTGCATGGCCCCAGCCAAGGCTGAATTCGGCATGGTGCCCCTCAGCCTCACAGATCGCCCCAGCGCGGTTGATCCAATCGAGGGCCTGCTGAAAATCGGCGAAGCTCCAGGCCTTCTGTAGGTGGTGGCCATCAACCACCACCCAACCGGGCAACTGGGACAAAAGCTCAGCCAGCTCTGCCTCAGTAAGAGTCGGGGCTCCATCGCGGCAGGGAAGGCAGCTTTCTTGGGCGAGGACCATTGAAGAGGCTCGAAGCGATAGCTAAATCATGACTCGATCTTTGCCCAGCGAGCTGGCCAGGGTTTTCCTAACGTAAGGATCATCGGCTCAGGCCATGCCGTACCCCGACTATCCAGTTCCGGCAGACGAGCCTCAGCGCCAGCGAGACCTAGAACGCCTTGGGGTACTGAATCATCCGGGCGACGAGCATTTTGAACGACTGGTGCGCCTGGCCTCGACTGTGCTGGAAACACCAATTGCCCTGATCTCCCTGATCGATGGAGACCGCCAGTGGTTCCTGGCCCACCACGGTTTGGAGACTACAGAGACGCCGCGGGAGATGGCCTTCTGTGCCCACGCCATCGCCGGCAACGAAACCCTGGTGGTGCCCGATGCACGCCAAGACCCGCGTTTCTGCACCAACCCCCTGGTGATTCAGGACCCAAAGGTGCGCTTCTACGCAGGCACACCGCTGCAGAGCCGAGACGGTCACAACTTGGGCACCCTATGCGTGATAGATCAGCAGCCACGCCATTTCAGCTCTAGCCAGGTGCGGCTGCTCGAAGATCTGGCCCAGCTGGTGCTGCGTGAGCTTGAACTGCGCCGACTCACCACGGTGCACCCAATCAGCGCGTTAGCAACCCGACCAAGCTTCCTGGAGCAAGCCGAGCCAGAGCTGGTTCGGGCACGCCAGGCGGGTGAGCCCCTGGCTTTGCTGGCCCTCGAGCTCGACCACTTCGACCAAATCAAGAGCCGCTGGGGTGTTCAGGCATCGGAACGGGCCCTGGGTGACATTGCCGCCCTGCTTCGCTCAGAGCTCTGCGACCAAGACCTGCTGGGTCAAATCGGCAACCGGGAGTTCGGGGTACTGATGGTGAATGTTGACCTGGAAATGGCCATGGAAAGGGCAGATGCCATTCGCACCGGCATAAACGAAATTCGTGGCATCTTCACAGCCAGCGGCCACCGGCTGAGTGTTAGCGGCGGACTCACCATGCTGGCTCCAAGCGATCACCAGGCCATTGATGCCCTGCTTCGGGCCGAACGAGCCCTGTTCCTGGCGCAGGGCAATGGCCAAAACCAGATAGCAGAAATACTGGCTGACCCCCTAGAAGCAAAAGGGTCCTAAGGTAAACGAATCCACGCCCTTCAGCGGCCACTCCTGTGCCCTGAAATCTCCACCTCCGCCTTGTTTCAAGTCGGGGTAACTGATGGGTCCTGGCTTATTTGGCATTTCTCAAACAGGTCAATGACCTGACCATTCCGTTTGCACCGCATCAAGCTGCGGTGCAAACGGCTGCAGTCGTCTACTGCGAGGGAAACTTCGCAGGGCTTGACGGCAAGACCGCCCATGGCTTAGTGCGCTTCTGCGAAGCTTTCAAAATCAGAGCAATTATTGATAGCCAATCCGCCGGCAATGATGCAGGCCTGCTGTTAGACGGCGTCAGTAACGGCATTCCCATCGTGACCGACCTGGGCAAAGCCCTTGCCTTACCAGGGCCCCGCGCCACCACCTTCATCTATGGCATGGCGCCTGCAGATGGCCTCTATGGCAAAGACGATCGTCGGGCCCTGCTGATGGCCATGGCTTCTGGCCTGAATCTGGTCAGCGGCATGCGCGAATTCCTGAATGACGACACTGAATTCGCCCTGGCAGCCGCACATCACAAGGTGTCGATTCGCGATGTGCGTCGTCCTCCGGCCTTGAAGGATCTGCGCCTGTTTAGTGGTTCAATCGCCAGGGCCCAATGCATTCGAATTGCGGTGCTCGGCACCGATGGCGCCATCGGTAAGCGCACCACCGCAACGCTTCTAGTTCAGGCACTGAATGACAGCGGTATCCATGCCGTTTTGGTGAGCACGGGCCAGACAGGCCTGATTCAAGGAGGGCGGTATGGCATTCCACTTGATGCCATTCCGTCGCAATTTTGCTCAGGTGAGGTGGAGGCCGCAGTTGTGGAGGCTTATTGCAACGAACACCCAGCAGTGATCGTAATTGAGGGCCAAGGGGCACTAAGCCATCCTGCCTACCTTTCCTCAAGCTTCATCCTGCGGGGCAGCCAACCCCAGGCTGTGGTGTTGCAGCACGCGCCAGCGCGGCGCCAGCTCAGCGACTTCCCGTTTCTGCCGATGCCTACACCTGCAAGTGAAATTCGCCTAATCGAAGCCTTTGCGCCAACGCGAGTAATTGGCCTCACGTTGAACCACGAGGGCATGGATGACGCCGAGGTGAGCGCCGCAATCGCCCTCTATGCAGCAGAGCTCGCCATTCCCGTGACTGATGCAGTGAGCCGTGCTCCCTCTGCCCTGGTGGCGATGGTGCTGCGGGCATTCCCCGAGTTGTGCGCATCACCTATCGGGCAGCTTTGAGCGCACCCCGGCTGGAGATTCACCTCGAGCATCTCCAGCACAACGCCAGCACCATGGTGAATCGGCTAGCCCAGCAGGGAATCAAAGTTACCGGAGTCAGCAAGGCAACCCTAGGACTGCCTGAGATAGCGCACGCCTGGGTAGCGGCAGGGGTGCATTCAATCGGTGAATCGCGGATTGAAACAGTCGAAATGCTCAGCAGCCGGAAGCTCGGTGTGCCCTTGCTACTGATTCGCTCACCAATGCTCAGCCAGGTGGACCGGGTGGTGGCACATGCGGCGATCAGCTGCAACAGTGAAGCAGTTGTAATTAAGGCCCTCGCAGCCGCAGCAGCTTGCCAGGGAGTGCGCCATGGCGTGCTGTTGATGGTGGAGCTTGGGGATTTACGGGAGGGGATCCTGGCGGCAGACCTCGAGGCGATGGTGTTGCTCACCCTGACTCTGCCAAATCTTGTGCTGGTTGGGATCGGCACCAACCTGGGCTGTCAGCACGGCGTAGCCCCAGAAAAAACAAATATGGCCGAGCTCTCGCGGCTGGTTGAGTCCTTGGAAGGACGTTTTGGCATCAAGCTCGAGTGGTGCTCTGGTGGCAATTCAGCAAATCTTCCGTGGCTAGCTAGTGGCGCTGATCCCGGCAGGATCAACCATCTGAGGCTTGGTGAAGCGCTGCTGCTGGGTCGGGAACCGCTCACCCGCACGGCGATCCCAGGGCTGTATACCGATGCCATCACCCTGGTAGCGGAGGTAATCGAAGCCAAGCAAAAGCCTTCCCGACCCTGGGGAAATCGTCACTGCACGAGTTTTGCTAAGGGGCAAGCCGCTCCCCTAACAGAACCAGACCAACCCATGGCAATGCGATCCCTGCTTGCCCTGGGGGAGCAGGACACCGATCCAACTGGTATCAGCGCACCAGGAATCAACATCGAAGGAGCATCTAGTGACCACTTGGTTGTTAGCTGTGCCGGAAAGGTACTGGAAGTGGGCGATGAACAACGCTTCCAGATCAGCTACAGCAGCCTGCTGCGCGCAATGACATCTCCCTTTGTGAGCCGCTGTTTCATCGGCAGGTGAGTTTTGTCAGAGTGGGTGCGCAGGGTTAAGTACATGACCACGCACCCTGGTCATCCGCTGCATCAACGCATCACTCGTGCCACCGATGCGCTCAAGGGGGTGGACTGCTGCATCAAGTTGATAGATAATTGATGAACTGCAAGCAAGAGAAAAGCTAGATCCACATCTCGACTTTGTTCATTAGAGGATTATCCACCTAGGAACCATAAAGATGGATGCAAAGGATCATTCACTATATATCTTGATGATCAGCATCCATGGGCTGGTCCGAGGAGTGAATCTAGAACTGGGTCGGGACGCCGATACAGGCGGCCAGACGAGGTATGTAATTGAGCTAACAAGGGCCCTGTCACGCCAACCAGAAGTAGCTCAGGTAGACCTCATCACCCGGTGCATCAAGGATACAGACTTGTCACCAGATTATGAAGTTCCAGTTGAAGTGCTGGAGCCAAAAGCGCGGATAATTCGCATAAATGCTGGACCAGATTTCTACATCGCCAAGGAGGATCTCTGGGATCATCTTGATGCATTTACTGAGGAGCTCTACACCTGGCTGTGCTCTCAGGGTCGCAGGCCCGACGTGCTGCATAGTCATTACGCAGATGCAGCTTATGTAGGCGTACGCATATCTCAGCTGACGGGACTGCCACTAATTCACACAGGCCACTCACTTGGCAGAGATAAGGTGCGCCGGCTTGAAGCCTTGGGCCTATCAAAGGCGGAGATGGAAAAAAAGTATAGAATAGCAGAGCGAATTAATGCCGAAGAGAATGCACTTAATAGCGCAAAACTAGTTATTACAAGTACGCGCAACGAGGTAATAGAGCAATACGAATTATATGACTGCTATAATGCCAAGAAGATGTCGGTAATACCACCAGGAACCGACCTGAGTCAATTTTATCCACCTACCACAACGAATGGCAGCTTGGCCTTTGCGGGCAGTCTAAAGAAGTACCTAAGTGACCCCGATAAACCAATAATATTGGCACTATCGAGGCCTGATGAACGCAAGAACATCATTTCCCTATTGGAATCCTACGGCAAATGCAAGAGGCTACAGCAACTCGCTAATCTTGTAATCGTCTCTGGCAACCGAAAGGACATCAGGGAGCTCAGCGATAGCGCTCAGAACGTTCTCACCGAACTACTTCTTGTCATCGACTGCCATGAGCTAAATGGACTCGTAGCCATGCCAAAGCATCACTCAGCGAGCGATGTGGCAGATATCTATCGCCTGGCAGCATTATCAAAGGGTGTGTTTGTTAATCCTGCTCTCACTGAACCATTTGGGCTCACTTTACTGGAGGCGGCTGCCAGTGGACTGCCAATCGTCGCGACGGAAATCGGTGGACCCGTTGACATAATCGGCAACTGCAAGAATGGCATACTAGTTGACCCACGAGATGAAGTCTCAATCGCCAAAGCATTATTACAAATACTGGAAGACAAAGAGTTATGGGCAACGTTCTCAAGCAATGGCAAGATAAATGTTGCAAAGTTCTACACCTGGGAGGCTCATGCTAGAACATACATTGAAAGCGTATCGGCGATCATTGATAGCAATAAACTAGCGGCCCGACCCCCAACTCATGAAGAAGTACAAGCTCTAGAATTCAAAACATGTTCAATCAATAGAAACCCTCACAACGCTCTACCCAGAGATGCGGACGCTCTATCACTATTCCCGCAGTTGAAGAAGAGACAGAAGCCTCCCACATTAGATCAAATACTGGCGCTCCTAGTTCAGCCTCAAGCATTTGAAGGCTATGCCAAGGAACAGCTGTTGCACAATTATACTAATCACTGGAAGCCGCCATTTAAAAACACCATCTCCAATGACAAAACAAGAAATAATATGAGCTACCTATGCGGCAACAAGAAAAATACTCCTGCGAATATTGTCCATTG
>CAZKER010000001.1:0-4509 GCA_964551845.1 uncultured Cyanobium sp. | reverse complement strand
CTGCCGATCAGGGCTATCCAGAGTTACTTGATACCCAAGCTTGGCCTGTTGTGGCGGGAGTGGCTGAGTGGCCGTCTGCTTAGTCGATATCTTTCTAATCGGGCTTATTACGTTCTTAATCCAAATGATGAGTCGATTGAGGAAATAGACAATCCAGACCAGCGTATCTCGCAGGACGCGGCAAGTTTTACTGGCACCAGTCTTAGTGTCACTGTTGAGATTATTTCAGCGCTGCTTACTTTTGTAAGCTTTATAATTGTTTTGTGGACAATCAGCGACCGATTGGCGTTGGTGCTGCTTGTTTATTCGGTGGGAGGGACGGGGCTAATCGTCTTTGCCAGTCGCAAACTGGTGAATTTAAATTATCAGCAGCTCAAGCTGGAGGCCGACTTCCGCTATGGATTGGTTCATATCCGCGACAACGCTGAATCGATTGCTTTCTATCGCGGCGAGCAGCAGGAGGGGCGGGAAGCGGAGAGGCGCCTAGGCGGTGCGATTCGAAATTACGATCGACTGATTATTTGGGAAGCGCTAATAAGTGTAATTCAGCGTTCCTATGATTATTTTTCGCGCTTCTTGCCGTGGTTGGTGATTGCGCCGATCTACTTCGCTAAAGATGTTGACTTCGGTGTGTTTGGCCAGGCGAGCATTGCCTTCAGCCAGGTGCTGTTTTCGGTGAGTTATATCGTCAATAACATCGACCGGCTGGCAGCTTTTTCTGCGTCGATCAGTCGTCTTGAGGGTTTTCAGGGCAAAGTTGATTCAATCGGCATCGAGGCCTCTGCTCTGGAAGCAAAGTTGGCCGCCACGAGCACTGGTCGTAAGGGCAGTTCAATTCTGGTAAGCCATGTCGATTTGTTGCCGCCCCGCACCAACCGCACCCTGATTCGCGACCTCAGCGTTGAGGTTGATCGCCAGCAGCGCTTGCTGGTGGTGGGCCCCTCCGGTTGCGGCAAGACCTCCTTCCTGCGCATGGTGAGTGGCTTGTGGCCGCCGGCCGCTGGGCGGGTGGAGCGGCCCAGTGAGGGAGATCTGCTGTTTATTCCCCAGAAGCCCTACATGCTCCTTGGCAGCCTGCGGGAGCAGCTTTGCTATCCGCTGCAGCCCGATCGTTTCAGCGACGACCAGCTGCGCCATGTTTTGGAGCAGGTGCGGCTACCCGAGCTGGTTCAGCGCTATCCCGATCTCGACATCATTCAGGATTGGCCTCGCCTGCTTTCTTTAGGTGAACAGCAGCGACTGGCTTTTGCCCGCCTGCTGCTCAATTCCCCCAGTTTTGTTGTGCTCGATGAGGCCACCAGCGCCCTTGATGTGGCAACGGAGCGTCACCTTTACTGCCTGCTTGCTGAGCGGGAGATGGCCTTTATTAGCGTTGGGCACCGTCCCACCCTCACCGCTTTCCACGACACGGTGCTTGAGCTCGATGGCAGCGGCAACTGGCGGCTGCTGCCCGCGGCCGGCTATGACGTGGGCCGGCACGCCTGATCCGACGCCTGATCCCATCCCCGATCCCATGCCCGATCCCAGCCCCGACCAAAGCCCAGCAACTACTCCCACAACCAGCGCAACTACTGGCGATATGCCGGCCTTTGGCTGGAGCGGCTATGCCGAGCGGGTTAACGGCCGTTTCGCAATGGTGGGCTTCGTTGCCGTGCTGCTGATCGAGGCAGTGAGTGGCGAAACCTTTCTGCGCTGGGCTGGCCTGGTGCCCTGAGCTACGGGAGGCCTAAGGGATCTGCACAAGATCCACCTGCCAGAGCCCACCCCTGCTTACCTGCACTGCCAGCTGGCGACCATCTGCCTGCAGCTGCACCTGGCGGGCAACGCCGCTGGGGGCCATGGGGATCGGTTGCAGGCTTTGCACGGAGCGCCGGTAGAGCACCAACTCGGTGCGCCCGTCCAGCTGACGCACCAGGGCGATTCGCTCTCCGGCTGCGTCGACGCTGACGCTCACCGGTTGGGCATCAGCCCGGTTGAGGCCCGGCAGGGCGACGGGCTGCTGGCGCTCTAGATCAAGCAGCAGCACTTGTTCGCGGCCGCCCCGGCCGCTGATTAAGGCCAGCCAGCGCCCCGCGAGGGCTGGATCTCGGTTGGCTCCAAGTGCCTCCAGACGAGAGTTGAGGGGGGCTATGGGCTGGGGCATGGGGGCCAGGCAGCCACCCAGCAGCAAGGCGGTGATGGCGGTAGTTGGCAGCAGGCTCCTCATGGCGAGGGAGCCGCTCCGCCTCCCTGAATGGCGATGCCGCCGGGCAGGTCGGGTTCAAGCAGGCTGCGCAGATCAAACAGCTGCACGCGCCACTGGCCACCCTGGGCCACCTGCACCGCCAGCTGGCGTGCTTCCGGGGACAGGCTGAGGCGCACTGCGGTGCGGTCTGCCGGCAGGGGGAGCCGGTGCAGGTTGCCGCTGGCCCGGTCTTCGATCAAGGCCATTCTTTGGTTGCCCTGTTGCACCAGGGCGGCCACATAGCGGCCGTTCCAGCTGAGGGAGGGGGAGCTATGAGGCTGGTGATTTTGAAAATGGCGCAGGGGCACGATTCGGCCGCTGGGCTGCTCCTGCAATAGCAGGGTGGCCTTGCCGCCCCGATCAACAACTGAGGCGAGAAATCGGCCCTGGCCGCTGAGGGCGGGTTCCTGGCGGCTGCTGTCGTTGAACATCCCAACCTGGCCTGCGCTGCGGCGGGCAAGCCATGATCCACCGGAGCAGCCGCTGATAAGCATCGCCTGGGCTGTCAGAACCAGGGCGGGGAGCAGCAGGAATCTCAATCCGGTGGTGGCGAGACGCTTCAGTCGTCGAAGCGGGAGCTGTTGTCCCGGGGTCGGGGCTCGGGGCGGCCAGCCGGTTTCACCGGAGTGAAGTCTGCATCACTGATATCGCTTGCTGCAGGGCGATTGCTCCTGCCGGTGGGAGTGGTGGCAGCGCTGATCGGTGAGCCTTGGGGCACACCCGTGGGCTTGGTGGCGCGAGCCGCCTCTGGTGCGGTGGGAGCAGGCCTCCGGCTGGAGCGAGGCATAGCTTCACTGGCGGCCACCGGCCTGCTGCCGCGCCGGGGTTCGGCAGCAGCGTCGCGATCGCGCCGGCGGGCACCGAAATCGGCACTGGGCCGGCTGGAGCTTTGGGGTGCCCAATCTTCTTGGGCCGGGCGGCGGCTGGCGGCTCTCTCCGGGATGGCTGCGCGGCTACTGGGCCGGGGCGCCCGGTAAAAGTCATCCTCTTCAGCTTCCGCACCCTCGCCGCGGGAAGGGATGCGGCGTCGCAGCGGTTCAGGTTCGTCAAAGCGATCTGACGTGCCCTCGCCCCAGGTGCGACCGCCCATCCGGGGCTTGTAGGGGCCAGGCTCTGGCATCGGTTCGTCGTCGTCGAAGTAGGACGACCGGCGTGCCTGCTCGGTGGTCACCCCCCGCAGGCGAACACTTTCGTAGGCGAAAAAGACTGTGGTGCCGGCGAGCAGAAACTGGCCGAATTGCAGAATTGGATCGAGACGCCAACCCTGAAAAAACAAAATCCCGCCGCAGAGCAGGCCCACGGCGGCGAAAAAGACGTCGTAATCGCGGGCGAGGGCGGGCTTAAAGCTCCGCATGAAATAAAGCAGTGCACCGCCCACCGCAAGCACTATGCCCACGATGCTGGCCCAATTCAGGCTGGCATTAACCACGGTGTTTCACCCGACAGAGCGTTTCGCCAGTGTAGGCAGCTGAGCCCAAGCAGCCAGAGACTTGGGGCTCATCCGCTGCCGATAGCTCAAAGACGACGATCGAGCTGGTCGTTTTGGCTGATCAGCACCAGTCCGATTGTGATGGGCACCACCACAATCACCGCGCCGGCAAGGAGGCTGGTCAGGAAATTGGCCAGGGATGGCGTCATGGCAGAAACAGCTCTATGGCTTAATTCGTAGGGTGATCCTAGGCAGTGGTGGCCGCTTCCTACGCTGTAAGCCCAGCTACTTAGAGCTTTGTGACGGCCGCCACCTCCTTCTCCCAGTCCTGGCTGCCGCTGTTGTCCGGTCTGCATCTGGTCCTGGCCCTGGGCCTGGCGCTCTGGACCCTGTTGTTTTTGTTTCGCATCGTGCTCACCTGGTATCCCCAGATTGATCTGAGCCGTGGGCCGATGAGCTTGATCGGAGCCCCTACCGAGCCCCTGCTGGCCCTAACCCGTCGCCTGATCAAACCGATCGGTGGCGTTGATGTGACCCCGGTGGTTTGGGTGGGTCTGCTCAGCCTGGTGCGAGAACTGGTAGTGGGGCAGCAGGGACTGGTCAGTCAAGTCTTGCTGCGGGCCCAAAGCGCCGGGGTGGGCTGAGCCCGAATCCAGCTCAGTTGCCCTTCTGGGGGAGCATGTCCTGCTCTACAAATTTGGTGTGAACGTCGCCAGCCTGGAATTCGGGGCGATCCAGCAATTGCAGGTGAAATTCGATGGTGGTCGGAATGCCGGTGACCGCGCATTCCGACAGAGCCCGGCGCAGGCGCCTGAGGGCGTGCGGGCGGTCGGTGCCCCAGACGATCACCTTGCCG